>CAMWJS010000002.1 GCA_947174635.1 uncultured Muribaculaceae bacterium | reverse complement strand
GAAGCGAGCGAATTGGTCTCGTCATAGTTGTCCGACGCGACATCAAAGACTCCGCACATCAGCTCGTAGGCGAGGTCGTTGGTAAAATAACGATGCGCATTGTTGCGGAGCGCGCTGTCGCGCTGCGGATGAAGCTGTCGGTAACGGTCACTGAGCCACACGAACAGCGGAATGCGAGTCATGCCGAAGCCCATGAAGCCGGGCGTGCGTGTGCGGTCGGGTATGGTGGCATGGTCGGAGAAATAGACCATCGCGTCGAGATTCAACCGCTCCCTGCCGTAGTCATGGATACGGCGCAGGATGCTGTCGGTGTAGTGTATCGAATTTAGATAGTTTACCACATTGGCGTCCTCCCCCTTTCCCGGCGTCCATTGGGCGGCTTCGGCGGGATAACGGCTTGAGAAGTTGAAGTGGCTGCCTTTGAGGTGAACAACCACAAAATTGTTGCAGGCAGGATCTACCTCGTCGAGGAAGTCGAGCAGCGCTTCGTCATACGGCACCTTGTTGAGCTGCTGGTCGGTCCAGCGGGCCACGTCGGCGGTGTCTGCGACAAGCGTCACCGGCGTATCAAACGACCCGAGATGCCCCTGGTTGCTGTACCAATGCACTTTGTATCCGAGTTTATGGGCAATGTCGATTATCGATACTGAGTCAAAAAATTCCTTGTCGTTGTACTGGTTGCGCTCGGTCAACGCCCGCTCAAGCGAGTTGACAGTCACCATCGCGCATGAATATGCATTGGGGAAGAGTATCGCATTGTCGCTTTTTTTAAGTTCTGAAAGCCAAGGCGTGTTTTCTCGGTCAAGAGGCGTGAAAGCGCTCATGAAATCACGGTTGGCCGACTCCCCTATCACCATGATTATGGTGCGCGGCGACGGTTCGGGCGCGGCAAGCGGTTTCACCTCAAGCTGTTGCATGCGGCGGGCGGCGCCGGCTGTGTATTGCGCGTTTTTGCGACGGTAGTCAAGTATCACACGGTACAGAGCCACAAGCCCGCACCGTCTGGCGGGAGCCTTTCTCCCGGCAAATATCATATAGAGCATCCCGAGAGCTACGACGCATTCGGCAACGGCCACCCACAACGGGAATGAAAAACCTGACATCCCCCACACGAGGTTGACTACAAAAGGTAGCGTCACCTCGACAATGAGCAACAGTACGACCGCCACAACGCCAAAGGGATTGTACGACTTTGCAAATTCTATCACCTCGTTGATATTGGTAGCCTGCACTATCGTCATGCCGCTGAAGCCAATACCCTCGCCATAAAGCAGATAGTAGACCCACTGCGACAGTATCAGCGCCCTCATCACAGCCTCGACCACACTGTTGACCAGCGCGGCCACAACGGGAACCGCACCCGAAGCGAGATAAGTAGCCGACAGAAAAGAGAACGCGTAAAGTCCGAGGGCAATATCAATCTGGTTGTCATACTCCGACGAAGCGCGCCGGTTGGACAGGTGATAGATAAGAGGATACGTGACACACCACATCACGCACACCGCGGCCATCAGTATCACCGGTATGCCGAAAGGCAGTCTGCCGGCAATGAGCCACGGAGCAACAGCTATAAGCGATGCAACGGTAAGCCGTGTCAGCTGCTGATGCCTGGAACTTGACGACAAGCCTTTGTTGACGGCGCGGTAGAACAGTGTCCACAGCACCGACAGCGACAATGCTATCAGAAGAAGAATTATATACGTCATTTCAGCACTATCCGACGTCGCAAACGTGCGCGCCACCCCAAATTACTCCACGTCGATAGGGAGATGACGATGAATTGAGTGGTCGAGCGATATCAAAGTCTCCGTACCTGTTACGCCGGGGATATTCTGTATCTTGTTGTTGAGCAGGTCCATCAGATGTTCGTTGTCGCGGGCAAACAGCTTGATAAGCATAGTGTAAGGACCGGTAGTGAAATGGCATTCTGTAATTTCGGGTATGCGGCGCAGTTCGGGCACTACTTCACGGTAGAGCGCTCCACGCTCAAGATTTACCCCTATGAATGTACATGTGTAAAAGCCCAAATCCTTGGGATTGACATAATATCCTGAACCGGTAATAACTTTCAGATCAATCATGCGCTGGATGCGCTGGTGTATGGCTGCTCGTGAAACGCCGCACTCCACTGCGACATCTTTCGATGGTATGCGGGCGTTCTGCATTATTATTTTTAGGATTTTCCGGTCAAGATTGTCGATTTTTTCCATTACAATACAGGTTAAAAGACGTATATGTTAGCTTATTGTGTTATATATTACATGCAAAGGTAGGCATAATTTTAGAAACGCAAAGCATTTTTCCGAAAAATTTACCTTTAAAGTGTCATTTTGCCAACAGTTTAGCACCACCGGGGCATGAACAATCGGGCGCATCACATGTTATATTTCTACATCAATCAATAATTCTTTTACCTGAACTCACTAAAAATTTTAAATATTATGGATTTTTTAAGCAATGACAAACTGGTGATTGTCGGCGCGGCAGGCATGATTGGCTCCAATATGGCCCAGACCGCAATCATGATGCGACTGACTCCCAACATCTGTCTCTACGACCCCTACCTGCCCGCGCTTGAAGGCGTGGCCGAAGAGCTGTACCACAGCGGCTTCGAGGGTGTCAACCTCACTTTCACAAACGACGTGGCCGAGGCTTTCACAGGCGCCGACTACATCGTCAGCAGCGGAGGTGCGGCCCGTAAAGCAGGCATGACACGCGAAGACCTTCTGAAAGGCAATGCGGAAATCGCAGAGGAATTCGGCAAAAACGTGCGCAAATATTGCCCCGATGTCAAACACATAGTAGTGGTTTTCAACCCTGCCGACATCACCGGACTTATCGCACTGCTCTACTCCGGACTGAAACCTCAGCAGGTATCCACACTGGCCGCTCTCGACAGCACCCGACTGCAGCATGAGCTGGCCAAGTATTTCAATATACCGGCCGACAAAATCGTCAACTCCCGCACCTACGGCGGCCACGGCGAGCAGATGGCAGTCTATGCCTCGACAACAACCGTCGACGGGCAACCGCTCACCGATATCATCGGCACAGAAGCCCTGCCCCGGCAGGAATGGGAGGAGATGAGACAACGCGTCATACAGGGCGGCAAACACATCATCGACCTGCGCGGACGCTCCTCTTTCCAAAGCCCGGCATATCTGTCGATAGAGATGATTGCGGCGGCAATGGGTGGCAAACCGTTCCGCTGGCCGGTGGGCACCTACGTCAACAACGGCCATTTCAACCACATAATGATGGCTATGGAGACTACCCTCGACCGCAATGGCGTACACTACAAGGAAGTAGAAGGTACACCTGAAGAAAAAGCCGAACTCGACAAGAGCTACCACCACCTCTGCAAACTCCGCGACGAGGTGATAGCAATGGGCGTGCTTCCTCCCATCCCCGAGTGGCACAAGCTCAACCCCAACATCGACTGAACGACTGAGGGTGTTGCAAAACTTCATATTGTAGGGACGCACGGCTCGTGCGTCCGCTTGTAACACCTGATAATCAGATTATTGGCGGACGCACGAGCCGTGCGTCCCTACATTTTGGAGGCAGTTCTCTGAGTTCTGCAACACCCACTAAGATAGCCAATATAGCCAAAATCCGATAAAATAGCGGGCCGCAATCAAAAATTGCGGCCCGCTATTTTATCGGATAAATACCTGACTGCGGGCAACCCCCGCTACGGGTATATTATTTTTCAAATTTCTTTACAATCACAGTGGCATTGTGACCGCCGAACCCGAACGAGTTGGAAAGGGCGGCGCGCACGGGACGCTCCTGCGCACGGTTGAATGTAAAGTTCAGGCGATAGTCGATATTTTCATCCTCGTCGCCATCTTCATGATTGATGGTGGGGGGAACGATATCTTCCTGCACAGCCTTGACCGAGAACATCGCTTCGAGAGCGCCGGTGGCACCGAGAAGGTGGCCGGTCATCGATTTGGTCGATGAGATATTGAGGTCGTAGGCATGTTCGCCAAACACTTCCACGATGGCTTTGATCTCGGAGATGTCACCTACAGGGGTAGAAGTACCGTGAACATTGATGTAGTCAATATCCTCAGGCTTCATGTTGGCGTCTTCGAGAGCGTTGCGCATTGCCAGGATAGCACCGAGTCCTTCGGGATGGGTGGCAGTGAGGTGGTAAGCGTCGGCCGACAGACCGCCACCGGCTACCTCTGCATATATCTTGGCTCCGCGGGCCAATGCGTGTTCAAGTTCTTCAAGCACGAGGACTACCGAACCCTCACCCATCACGAAACCGTCGCGGCTCTTGCTGAACGGACGCGAAGCCGTTTCGGGAGAGTCGTTGCGGGTCGACAATGCGTGCATCGAGTTGAAACCGCCTACACCGGCAGGGAAAATCGCAGCCTCAGCGCCACCGGTAACGATAGCGTCGGCTTTGCCCAGACGGATAAGGTTGAATGCGTCGATGATGGCATTGTTAGATGATGCACAGGCCGATACGGTACCGAAGTTGGGGCCGTGATAGCCATATTCCATCGAGATATGTCCCGATGCAATGTCGGCAATCATCTTGGGGATGAAGAAGGGATTGAATTTCGGGCCTTTCTCCTGGTTGAGGGCATAGTAGCCGGCTTCTTCCTCAAATGTGTGAAGACCGCCGATACCTGCCGCTACAATCACACCGATACGGTCGCGATTTACTTCAGGATCCTCCTCGATTTTTGAATCTTCGACAGCCTGGCGTGCAGCAGCGATGGCATACTGCGCGTAAAGGTCGAGCGTACGGACCTTTTTGCGGTCGAAGATGGCGTTGCCGTCAAAGTTTTTTACTTCGCAGGCAAACTGGGTTTTGAACTTTGAAGCGTCGAAATGCGTGATAGGGCCGGCTCCCGACACACCGTTCTTGGCATTTGTCCACGCCGTTTCGACGTCATTGCCAATAGGAGTGATGGCACCCATACCTGTCACTACAACTCTTTTTAACTCCATTATTCTATATTGTATAAAATTGTGTTAGCAATAATTATATCTCAGACAATAATCCGGGCATGCCGATTACTGAGCTTTTTCGATGTAGCTGATAGCGTCGCCTACAGTAGCGATTTTCTCTGCTTCATCATCGGGAATTGTTACGCCGAATTCTTTTTCGAACTCCATGATGAGCTCTACAGTGTCAAGGCTGTCAGCACCGAGGTCGGTAGTGAAAGCTGCAGCTTCTGTTACCTGATTTTCATCAACACCGAGTTTGTCTACAATTATTGATTTAACACGAGATGCAATTTCTGACATAGTCGTAAATTTTAAATTTAAAAAAATATTAATAGTTTCTATTTACTTTTTTGCGCTGCAAAGTTAATCATTTTGTTGTAAATGACCTACTTTTTGTAGTGCAAAATTACTAATAACTGCGATTTTTAATCAAACGCAAATGTAAAAATTTCTTAACGAGGCTCATTATCCGTTTAAACAGTGGACTGTGCGTATTACAAAACCGTTACGCACACACCGTTTCAGCAATTCCGGCCGACGCCACGCTTTCGACAGGCGCAGTGGTCATAAATTCCAATATTACGGTCAGTTTGAGAACTTCACGCCCCGGCATGCCGCCATATCCTCATTTTTATGAGGCGTTTTGAAATTTACATTCTTTTTTTTGCTAAATTTGCGCTCCGATTGTTAAACATATAATATAAAAAGCAAAGCAATAAGTTAGAAATGAGAAAGTGGAAAGTTGAAGACAGCGCCGAGCTGTACAACATCAAAGGCTGGGGACGCCAATATTTTACCATCAATGAGCGCGGTCACGTTGCCGTCACTCCGAAAGAGGGATACGCCTCCGTTGACCTCAAAGAGGTGATGGACGAGTTGCAGCTGCGCGACATCACAGCCCCCGTGCTGCTCCGTTTTCCCGACATTCTCGACAACCGTGTCGAAAAGATTTCCAACTGTTTCAAGCGCGCGGCAGAGCAATACAGCTACAAGGCGCAGAACTTCATCGTCTACCCCATCAAGGTCAACCAGATGCGCCAGGTGGTCGAGGAGATTGTCAGCCACGGCAAGAAATTCAACATCGGACTCGAAGCCGGCTCAAAGCCTGAGCTGCACGCCGTGCTCGCCACTAACATAGCCGACGACGCCCTCATCATCTGCAACGGCTACAAGGATGCAAACTACGTGGAGCTCGCACTGCTCGCCCAGAAGATGGGACGACGCATCTACCTCGTGGTCGAGAAGATGAACGAGCTCAAACTCATAGCCGACATATCGCGCCGCATCAAGATTCGCCCCAACATAGGCATACGCATCAAGCTCTCGAGCACCGGCGCCGGCAAATGGGAAGACTCGGGCGGCGACTCCTCAAAGTTCGGCCTCAACTCATCCGAACTGCTCGAAGCGCTCGACTACCTCGAACGCCGCGACATGAAAGACTGCCTCAAGCTCATCCACTTCCACATCGGCAGCCAGATAACAAAAATCCGCTTCATCAAGAACGCGCTCCGCGAGGCAATGCAATTCTACGTGCAGCTCTCTAAGAGCGGTTTCGACATCGACTTCGTCGACATAGGCGGCGGCCTGGGCGTCGACTACGACGGCACCCGCAACTCGGCGTCGGAGTCATCGATGAACTACGCCATACAGGAATATGCCAACGACGCCGTCTACTCGCTTGTCGACGCATGCGAGAAAAACGGCCTCAAACAGCCCAACATCATCACCGAAAGCGGCCGCTCGCTGACCGCCCACCACTCGGTGCTCGTATTCGAGGTGCTCGAGACCACTACCCTCCCCCAATGGAAAGACAACGAGGAAATCAATGCCGACGAGCATGAACTCGTGCGCGAACTTTACGACATCTGGGACAAGCTGTCGCAGCCACGCCTCTTCGAGAGCTGGCACGACGCCCTGCAGATACGCGAGGAGGCTCTCGACCTCTTCTCGCTCGGACTCATCGACCTGCGCACACGTGCCATGGTCGAGAAACTCTTCTGGTCGATAGCCCGCGAGGTGGGCGACATAGCCCAGACCATGAAGCATGCCCCCGAAGAGCTCCGCAAAGTGTCGCGCATGCTCCCCGACAAATATTTCTGCAACTTCTCACTCTTCCAGTCGCTGCCCGACCACTGGGCCATCGACCAGCTGTTCCCCGTCATGCCGCTGTCGCGCCTCGACGAGAAACCCACGCGCATGGCCACGCTGCAGGACATGACATGCGACTCCGACGGCAAGATCGCCCACTTCATATCCGTACAGGGAGGCAGCTCCGACTTCCTGATGCTCCACCCGCTGCGACAGGGCGAGCCCTACTATCTGGGAGTGTTCCTCGCCGGAGCCTATCAGGAAATACTCGGCGACATGCACAACCTCTTCGGTGACACCAACGCCGTGCACATCAGCGTGTACAAAGACCGCTACGAGATCGACAAGATAATCGACGGCGAAACTGTGGCCGAGGTGCTCGACTACGTGCAGTTCGACCCCAAGAAACTCGTGCGCAACGTCGAGACCTGGGTAACCTCCTCGATGAAAGCCGGCAAGATATCCCCCGAAGAGGGACGAGAATTTCTGTCGACCTACCGCTCGGGCCTCTACGGCTACACCTACCTCGAACGCTAACTAAAGTTTACTACATCCAATTCAGTAGCCGCGGTTTTTAACCGCGGAATTGGCGTTTCCGCGGTTAAAAACCGCGGCTACTGAATTGGATACACGGATAATATTCGCATCACAAAAAACCGTAAAACGTGGTATTCGTAGTAGGATTTCTGGCACAGGCGCTGTTTTCAGCACGCGTACTGGTGCAATGGATAATGTCGGAGAGAGCGCGCCGTGTGCTCTCTCCCACCCTTTTTTGGGTGCTGTCGCTCATAGCCTCATGCATGCTGTGCTTCTACGGCTGGCTGCGCGACGATTTCGCCATAGTCATGGGACAGGTCATCGCCTATTACATCTACATCTGGAACCTCAGCATCAAGGGGGTATGGCATAAAGTGCCCGCACTGCTGCGAGCCGTCATCCTCCTGCTGCCATTAGCGTTGATAATACCCGTGGCACACGACGCGCATGCCGCCGTCGACCGCTTCTTCGGCAATGACGACATTCCGCTGTGGATGGTCATCTACGGTTCTGCCGGCCAGGTAATATTCACCTTCCGCTTTATCTACCAATGGCTCTACTCGCGCCGCCGCGGCGAATCGGAACTCCCCGGAGGCTTCTGGATAATATCCCTCACAGGCAGCCTGATAATAGTAAGCTACGCCATCTTCCGCCACGACCCCGTCCTCATCCTCGGCCAAAGCGTAGGCCTAATAGCCTACACCCGCAACCTCATGCTCTGGTACCGCCGGCCATAACAACTTGATTTGCACCACATGGGCAGGAAAACGGCTCAATGCTATTTCATAATGAGCATTGAGCCGCGTTTACTCTGTTTCAATATTTGTAATGGGCTGTGTCAGTATTCCACGTTCCAGAGGAATAGGGCGTTGCCGGGCATTGATGTGCCGGCCTCGCAACGGTCGCGGCGCGCTATGACGTCGCGGAACTGATCTATCGACATTTTGCCGCGGCCTACCTCTACGAGTGTGCCGACAACGGCGCGGACCATGTTGCGAAGGAAGCGGTCGGCGCTGATTTCAAAGTAATACTGGCATCCGGGCTCTCCCGTTCCCGAAGCGATAATGCCGTCGCAGGAGGTCATTCCGGCTGCCGCGTGCAGTGCCGTCGGCACTTTCATCCACCGTGCAGTATCGACACTGCATATATTGGTACGGGTGTCGGCATGCAGCTTGGCAAAGGAAGTGAAATCCTCCACTTCAATCAGCAAAGCAGCCGCCTCGTTCATGGCCGTGTAGTCAAGCGGCGCGATATTCAGCGAATAGTGGCGCAGAAACGGGTCGCATCCGTGGTGCACGAAGTAGCGGTAGGTGCGGCGGCGCGCATCAAAACGGGCATGCGCGTCCGGAGCCACCTCGACAATGTCATGGATGGCGATGTCGCGGGCCGTCAACGAATTGAGCGAACGTATAAACTTCGCTTTGTCCCGTTCGACAAGCTCTTCGGGCATATCGGCATGCGCCACCATCAGCCGCGCGTTGACTCCGGCATCCGTGCGTCCGGCTCCCACGATAGGCGTAGGGCGCCTCAGCACTTTGCCCAGCGCCTCCTCGATGCACTGCTGCACCGTCACGGCTCCCGGCTGCACCTGCCAGCCATGATAAGCCGCTCCGTCATAACTCAGTTTTATAAAATATCGTTTCAATTGAAATATTTTAAATCAGGGACGAGGGTGTTGCAAAACTCATTCTTATCTTTCCGCGGTTAAAAACCGCGGCTACTACGCTACTGATTGTCAGGATGCTGCGCTTAGTAGCCGCGGTTTTCAACCGCGGAAAAACGCCTCCATCTGTTACAGGTTGGCGCCGTCGATGTCGTAGTTGATGTAGCGCTTGCGCATCCAGCGGTAGGCGAAACAATCCTTGAACGGACCGGCCAGACGGTTCCACAGATGATACTTCGACTTGCCGGCCACACGCGGGAAATGACGCACCGGCATCTGGATGACGCGCCCGTTCTGCAGCTTTATCAGCGCAGGGAGGAAACGGTGCATTCCGGTGAAGAAGGGCACACGCTTGGCATAGTCGGTGTGCATCACCTTAAGCGGACAGCCGGTGTCGGCCACGCCGTCGTTGGTCATGGAGCGGCGGAAACCGTTGGCTATCTTCGACTGGAGTTTCTTGAAACCGGAATCCTTTCGGTCGGCACGTATGCCGGTGACGAGTTCAGCCTCATCGGCACGTTCCAGCAGCAGATTGAAATCCTCCGGAGCGGTCTGCAGGTCGGAGTCGATATAACCGACCAGCGGCGACCAGGCATAGTCGATACCAGCCTTGAGAGCCGCCGACAGTCCGCCGTTGCGCACAAACGATATGTAATAGAAATGGTCGTTGCGCGCACAGATATCCTTTATCAGCGCGAGCGAATTGTCGGTCGAGCAGTCGTTGACAAACAGCACGCATGCGCGTCGTGAAGCTGTCGGAAGATAGTCGGCCAGACGCTTTTCGACGGCCGCCATGTTGTCCTCCTCGTTATATACGGGTACGATTATCGTAAAATCGTAATCACCTGTTTTGTTGGGTTGCAGAAACATTATCGGTAAGATTGGTTATAGAGTCGGCACGCTCCGTCGCGTGCTTTAATAGAGTCAGTCTGTAGACAAACAGAGGGGAATGTCTGCGTGTGCCTTTCGGACGCTTGTTGCAGTCAAACTCGCCGAGCGCCACAGTGTCGACCCGGTTAAGAACCTCTGCAGGCAGACGTTCGCCGGCATATTCATGCGTCATCAGTATCATAGGCAGCCGCGACATCACCTCATCGGCCGAGTCGAGAGCGAGCGGACGTATATTGCGGCGCGCCTGATAGACCATCTCGATGCGCAACTCCTCCCCTTCGGGCGAATAGAGCGGATATTGCTTCATCTGCGGCGTGTTGACCGCGGCGGTTATAGTCTGCATCGTCGTGCCGTTGATGAAGCTGCCGACAACAGGAAACGCAAACAGCACAAGCAGCGAGTAATAGCCGCCGACAGTATATACCATCGTCAGCGGACGCAGCCTGATTGCCGCGCGCACCAGAAGCCACGCCGCGCCAAGCGAAACAATTGCCACCGCGCACCATGCGGGCAGCGTCATGACATCCTTGCGGAAGGCCAGCAGAAACGATATCACGGGTATGGCGAGACACACCGTCGCAAGCAATCCGGCATTGAGGCAGAAAGGCCACGCCGGCTCATCTCCGCCGTTGTGCCGGTAAAGCGACAGATCGGCACTGTTGCGTGCGGCGAACGACGCGCACCACATACCTACGGCCTGAGCCATCACCACCGCAGCAGGAATGAGCAGCGGCAGCAGATAGCGCGTTTTTTTCTCAGGCATGCATGAAAGCAGCAGCAGGCAGAACAGCATCCACATGACAGACACCAAACGGCTCCTGTCGCCGCGAAATCCACGGCGGAGCACCATTATTGTGGCGGTCACGAGCAGCAGCGCCCACACTCCCGCCTCAAGGAAAAATTTCCAGTAATAATGCCACGGACGCACATTGCGGTTGAGCCACGAGCCTGTCTCCTTAGCCATGACGGCCTGCCATTCATCGGCATGAAATATATGGATATATGCATACCACCAGCAGCCTGCCACTATGGTGACAAGCGCCATCACACCGACTGAGCCCCATTTGCCGCGCATTGACTGACGTCCGAACAGTCCCCATGCCATGACAAAGGGCAGAAACAGGGCGAACAGCGACACCGGGCCTTTGCTCATCACCGACAGTCCGGCAAAAACGCCGGCAAGACAGAAACGTCCCAACTGACGGCCACGCTCCCTGACAGCCATCGCCATGAAATATATCGCGCCAAGCATGAAACCGTGGGTGTAGATATCCCACGACACGGTGCGCGCCATCAGCATGAACTGGTAGCAGGTGCACAGCAATATGACAGCAATGACCGGGTCGACCTTGAAGATATCGCGGCACAGCAGGTAGAAGAACACCACCAGCATGACGCCGAAAAGCGATGCCACGGCACGCTGCGCCGCGATGTCGTCGGGACTTATGCTCTCGACCACGGCCGACACCCAGGTGGGCAACGGCGGTTTCTCAAGACGCAGCTCGCCGTTCATGGTCGGCACGAGCCATTGGCCCGTCTCCACCATCTCGCGCGCCGTCACAAGGTTGCGCGACTCCATGATGTCGGGTTGCAACGTGCGGTTGTTGATAAAAAATGTTATAGTCACAACCGCAGCCATCAGCCATATCCGCAGACGTTCGTTCATCAGATATCAATAATTATATTATTTGACCGACATTCAGTCTTACATGGCACAAGAGTCAGCGGCCCATGCTACATCTTCAACGAAACATGTGTCTACAGCGGCGGAGTCAACGGCCTCGAAATCCTGCGACGCGGGCGCAAGTCCCCAGCCGCTGCCGGTTATCCTGACAGTAATTGTATCGTAGCCGTTGCCGGTCACACTGTTGTCGCCGCCAAAACTAACGCCATATTTCGAGCTTAGGGCGGCCGCCAGACGCTCGGGCAGGTCTTCGCGGTATTTGCCGGAATAGAATTTCAATGCAAGAGTGAAGGAGTCGACACGCGATTCGGGATTGAAGCTCCAGGTGTAATATGATGCATAGGGAGTGGAATCATACACGATATTGCGGTCAGAGCCCAGTGTGAGCGATGACACATAAAAATACCGGAAGTCAGTACTCATATCGACACTGAGCGAACGGTCGCCGCGATACCATTCGGTAGAACGCGACGAATCGACATAACGGCTCATCAGTGATCCGAACGGATATGCGCTCAGACCATTGGCGTCAAACAGGCTGAGCAGATTGCGTGTGACAGCCTCATAATCGTAATAATCGGAATAGACCATATTCAGATGCACACGTCCTTTGTATCTCTCCATATCATCGCCATGCGTCTCGCCTGAATAGTCACACATTTCATATTCGTCGCCATCACTGTCGCCTGTGATAAGTTCGAACTTGAAATCGAAGATTTTGCTCAAAGCATAGGTATATCTGAGCGCGGGCTCCGTTTTGTCACGGAGTCTTTCAACATCTCCGTTGACATTGACATACATTACCTTGCCGTCACGCTCCGCGAGAAATTTCCCATTGGCAAGCAATTCAATTCCGTCATACTTGGCACGCACTTTTGTCTCGCCGTCAAATGTCATGACACCGGCCTTATAGTCACTGTTGGCAAACACTACATACCGGTCATTCCAGACATAGACTTCACGCACCGAGCGCGGAAGCATCGTCAGCTCACCCTTCGTATCCACCATGGCATATCGGGAATCATCATCGTCGTCTTCAATCTGCACACAGGTGTAACCGTCGATAAAAAAACCTGACGCCTTTACATCTTTCTTGATTTCGGCTATTTCATTTCCGTTGCGGTCGATTATGACCCATTTGCCGGAATTAATATCTTTTACGAGAGCCTCATCGGAAACAAAAATCATATTATATTCATATTTCGGCTCGATGACAACGTTGCCCTGAGCGTCGACAGCACCCCATTTATCATCGGAAGTGCGGAATGCGCAGCGACCGTTGACAAACATATTGGCGGCAGCATCAACTGAAACGCCGTCGACATCATCAAGAGTGAATTTCACGTTACCCTTGCCGTCGACAAACGTGATATGTTCTCCGGGATGCACCACAGGCATCACACCCTCGTTGAAAAGACCGCAGTCTTTCAGACCGGTAAGGTCACCCACCGGACGCGGAGACTTTTCGGCTTTGTAAACAGAATAGCCATCGCCCTCTTCGACAAAGAAATATCCGTTGACAACAGCCGACGGACGGTTTTCGAACTCGTCGGTGAAAAGGAACTCGCCTCCGGCATCGATAAGTCCCCAGTTTTGGTCGCCTTCGGCAACGGCTGGCATGTAACTGATTTCAGGCCGTCCTGAGCAGGAGGCAATGCCGACAGCTATTGCAGCGGCTGCAAGAATGTGTAATGTTTTCATCGGTTCAAATTATGAGATTAGTGTGTTGTCGGGTATTCGTGTCAGTTGACCATCTTCTGGAAAGATGCCGGCACGGGAGTGGAGAAATTCATTTCCCGGCGTGAAATCGGATGCACGAAACGAAGCGTACGTGCATGGAGCGCGAGGCGGTGTATAGGGCTCGATTTCGCTCCGTAGCGGCGGTCGCCGGCTATCGGGTGGCCTATGTGCTTCATGTGCACGCGTATCTGGTTCTTGCGGCCTGTGTCGAGTTCAAGTTCCATCAGGGTGTAGCCGTTCTTGCGGCGCAGCACCTTGTAACGCGTCACTGCGAGCTGTCCCTCCTCGGGGTTTTCTGTCACGTAGACCTCATACTTGGAGTTCTCGGCAAGGTATGTGCGTATCACACCCTCGTCGTTTTCGACATTACCCTCGACGACAGCCACATACGTGCGGTTGAGCACCATGTTGTTCCAGTTGTGCTGCATGGACTCTTTCGACTCTACGTTTTTGGCGAACATCATCAATCCTGATGTGTCGCGGTCGAGACGGTGCACGATGAATATTTTCTGTCGGGGGTCGACCCATTTCACATACTCTTTGAGGATGGAATAGGCCGTGCCCTCCTTCACCTTGTCGTTGCCCATGGAGAGCAGCCCGTAGCCTTTGTTGACAACGATGATATCACCATCCTCATGCACTATCTTGAGGCGGCGGTTGTAGAAACGAGGGAACTCGCGGGTGAGATTGACATGGACAGTGTCGGCGGCGGTGAGCGGGATGTCAAACTGGGTGACGACCTCGTCGTTGACCTTCACCTGATTGTGGCGGAGCAACTCCTTGACAGTGGTGCGCTTGCGCTGCGGCATCGACGCGAACAGGAACTCAAGAAGACGTGTCTCCTCAGCGGGGGTATATGACTCGATTACATCGGGAGTGAAGCGACGACGCTCCGCTCCCGGTTTTGCTTTAAGTGGCTTCATCAGAAGTGGTTTTATTTCTTATTTTTTGCGGGAGGCGCGGCGCGGAGCCTTTTTGGGTGCGGCATCCTGTGCGGCGATAATCTCGCGGCATTCCTCAAGAGTGAGCGCGGCGGGGTCAGTCACAGTCTTGGGTATCTTGTAATTGTTTTTGTTGCAGGCGATATAGACGCCGTAGCGGCCGTTGAGAATCTGCACGTCGGGGTCTTCGTCAAATGTCTTGACAATGCGGCGGAGCGCTTCCGAACGCTTTTCGCTGATAAGTTCTATGGCCTGGTCGATGGTGATTTCCTCGGGCGCGATATCTTTCGGAATGGAGGTGAAAGCGCCGGCATGCTTGATATACGGGCCGAAACGTCCCACCGCCACGGTGACGTCGGCACCCTCGTATTCACCGATAAGACGCGGGAATTCAAAGAGTTTGAGCGCGTCCTCGAGTGTGATGGTCTGCACCGACTGCCCTTTCAGAAGCGATGCGAAGCGTGGCTTCTCCTCCTTGTCGCCCTCGCCTACCTGCACGAGCGGTCCGAAGCGGCCGATCTTGACGCTTACCGGCTTGCCCGACACGGGGTCGATGCCGAGCACCCGCTCGCCGACCTTGTGTTCGAGACGCATCGACATGGCATTGTCGACCACCGGATGGAAATCCTTGTAGAAGCTTGCTATTTCATCGTTCCATACAAGCTGGCCCTCGGCGATATCGTCAAATTTCTGTTCTATTTTCGCCGTAAAATTATAGTCGAGGATATCGGGGAAATACTCGGTGAGGAAATCGTTGACCACCATACCTATGTCGGTAGGTATGAGCTTGCCCTTCTCGGCTCCGGCTGTCTCGGTGACAGTGCGGCTCGAGATTTTGCCGTCGCGCAGTGTGAGCACGGTGACGTCGCGACGGTAGCCTGCACGGTCGCCGCGTTCGACATATTCGCGCTGCTGTATGGTTGAGATTGTCGGCGCATAGGTCGACGGACGTCCTATGCCGAGTTCCTCCATCTTCTTGACGAGCGAGGCCTCGGTGTAGCGCAGAGGCTGTGACGTGAAGCGCTGGGCCGCCGTCATGTCGCCGGGAGTGAGGAGTTCGCCCCCCTTGACTGCCGGAAGCGTCGACTGCTCGCTGTCCGACTCCTCGTCATCGCGACCCTCCATATATACTTTCAGGAAGCCGTCAAACTTGATGACTTCGCCTGTAGCGACGAAACGTCCGTCTACCGATGCGTTTTCCGAAGCGCCCGCACGCGGACGGCGGTCGATGTCGACAGTGGTTTTCTCAAGAAGCGCGTCGGCCATCTGCGATGCGATGGTGCGCTTCCAGATAAGTCCGTAGAGACGTTTTTCCTGCGCGGTGCCGTCGATGGTGTGGCGGTCGATGTAGGTGGGACGGATGGCTTCGTGTGCCTCCTGGGCGCCTTTCGACGAGGTGTGGTAATGGCGCACGTTGAGATAGCCGGCTCCGATATTTTCGGTGATTTCCTTTGATATGGTGCTGATGGCGAGCGACGACAGATTGACCGAGTCGGTACGCATATAGGTGATGTGACCGGCCTCGTAGAGTCGCTGCGCTATCATCATGGTCTGCGACACGGTGAAACCAAGCTTGCGGGCAGCCTCCTGCTGGAGCGTGGAGGTAGTGAACGGAGGCGCCGGCGATTTCTTAAGCGGCTTGACTGCGATGTCACCGACCACGAAGTCGGAGTCAGCGCAGGCCCTGAGGAAGTGTTCTGCCGTTTCAAGGTCGGGAAGACGGTGGGAGAACTCGGTGCGCAGACGTTTGTCACCGGCCATGAAATCGGCGGTGAGGCGCACGTATTGCTCAGGCACAAAATTCTTTATCTCATTCTCTCGTTCCACTATCAGGCGCACGGCCACCGACTGTACACGGCCTGCCGAAAGTGCCGGCTTGATTTTCTTCCACAACACGGGCGACAGCTCGAAGCCCACGATGCGGTCGAGCACGCGGCGCGCCTGCTGGGCGTCGACAAGATTGATGTCGATGCCGCGCGGATTGTCAATAGCGTTGAGGATGGCGTTTTTGGTGATTTCATGAAACACGATGCGGCGGGTCTTTTCCGGATCGAGTTTGAGCACCTCGAAAAGATGCCATGCTATAGCCTCTCCCTCGCGGTCCTCATCGGAAGCGAGCCATACGGTCTCGGCCTGTGAGGCAGCCTTTTTGAGCTCGGCCACAAGCTGTGACTTGTCGGACGGTATTTCGTAGAGCGGCGCAAAATTGTTGTCGACATCAATACTGAAGTTCTTTTTCTTCAGGTCACGGATATGACCGTAGCTCGACATCACCTTGTAGTCGGGGCCGAGAAATTTTTCTATTGTCTTTGCCTTTGCGGGAGACTCTACTATAACGAGGTTTTTTATCATAACAGGCTATATATTACTCTATTATATACACAACGGAGGGGAAACGGGACGCGTTTCTCCTTCTAATCAACCGCAAATGTACAAAAAAAGTTGTATATCTTGATTTTAAATCAGGTTTTAATTCAGATTTTTCTCTCTATCGGCCATCTGAACGCTTTCATCTTTACCATCAGCTCTTTTTCACGTCCGCCGAGATAGAAGTCGCACAGCTGATGAAAACGCGGGCTATGGTTAAGTTCCGACAGATGCGCCAGTTCGTGGCATATCACATAGTCGCGCAGTTCGTCAGGGAAAAACAGGTTCATATATGACAGTTTTATTATGCCGGAAGCATCGCACTGCCCGAGGATGCGGCAACCCGACGAAATCTGCCACCCCGACGGATGGCATCCGTGAAGCGCGGCAAGCTCTCTGGCGCGCGGCAACAATA
The DNA here is from genome assembly GCA_947174635.1 of uncultured Muribaculaceae bacterium. Taxonomy (GTDB): domain Bacteria; phylum Bacteroidota; class Bacteroidia; order Bacteroidales; family Muribaculaceae; genus JAGBWK01. The sequence continues at coordinate 112,652 of CAMWJS010000002.1, read as the reverse complement.
TCTCGGGGGCATTCTTGCGCGCGATGGTCTTTAGCGCTTTCGACACGACCGCCGTTGTCGCCTCGTTGTCAAAGTCGTAATCATCGCCGACCGATATCAATGCGAAATCTGCCTCTTTCTGTGACACGAACACCTTTGACGACGCGAGACTCTGCCGTATGATAGACACCTCCAGCGGTCCAATGAATATTTTCTGCCCTTCATGGAAACGCAGGCAGTCGGGCCGCCCTGAAGCGAGCAGCCGCGGAGCAAGGCGGTCGAGCGCTTCGAGCGCATCCCTTTCCGAAGCCAGAGCGGGAGCCGTGAGGTCAACGCGCCCTCTGCCCCACCGGGCGATAAAACGGCGGGCGTTTGGCTTGAATTTCACAAGCACCTCACCCAATTCGCTATGAGTAAATACTTTCTGCACTGCTTTCCCTAAATTAGATTTAACTGTCAGTCGATAGCCGACGCACCCCATAGCAGCTTGCGGCGCAGCGTATCGAAGAAATTATGCCCCGGGCGGCACACTGTTTTCACCACGAACGGAGCGCGCGACAGATAGATGTCGGTGCCGCACGGCAGATTGACCGACCGGCCGTCGAGACTTATACGGAAAGAAGGCGTGCGCGACGACACTTTAAGCACAAGCAGCGACGAATCGTCGACCACGAGGGGGCGCATCGTGAGCGAATGCGCCGCCACCGGCGACAATATGAAACTCGGCGAACGCGGCTGCACTATCGGGCCGCCGACCGACAGGTTATAGCCTGTAGAGCCAGTCGGAGTCGACACTATCAGGCCGTCGCAGAGGTAGTCGGCAAGCGGAGCGCGGTCGATGCGCGCGTCGATGGTAATCATCGAGGCTGTATCTTTTTTCAACACCGCCACCTCGTTGATGGCATAAGGCCATGTGTCGAGCGAACCGCCCACAAGGTCGACACGAAGCAGCGAACGGCATTCGATTTCATAGCCTGCGAGCCGGTGTTCAATGACAGCGTCGGCGGCATCCCCGATTGTGAAGGGAGCGAGAAAGCCGAGCCGGCCGGTATTGACACCGATGATGGGGATTTCGGAGTCGGCCACCCACTGTGCGGTACGCAGGAATGTGCCGTCGCCACCTATGCTGAGAGCCACATCGGCCGCGAGCACCGGTTCGGAAGTGACTTCGACCGAGGCAGTCGCACGTGCGAAAGTCTCGCCAATATTTGACACGAGATAGTCGTAGAGTTTGCGGTGTATGACTATTGCATCACCATTCTCGATGAGTCTGACCACAAGCTTCGCTATATCGCCTACGTGAGAGTGCTGATGACGGCTTCCATAGAGTGCGACCTTCATATTCATCCGGTTTTAAAAAAAATTTATAAAGTATTCATAATTACACCTTGCATAACCTGCATAAGCACGACATCAAGGCGGCATGCGGTCAGATTTCAAGATAGCGCAGAAGCTCGTTGGCACGGCTGCGCGCCTGCTCTGCTCCGGGGTCTGCCTCAGCGGGCGACTCGATGCTGACAACCTCATAGCCGAATCTCCCGAGCGAACGCGCCACAGCAGAAGCGTTGCGGTGGTCGACACGCAGCGCCACCTGCAGCTCGCCGTAGGGGGTGCGCCCGGCAAGGACATTGAGATTGACCACATGCGCGTCGCAGTCCTCCACCGCCCTTGCTATCACCGAAGCCGAATAATCCTGCGGCCTGCAGGTCACCACAAGCGATGATGCGTCAGGCGAATGAGGGAAAAGTATGTCTTTATCCAAATCCAATTGCCAAGAAAGGTTAAATTTTAAAAGATATATTTTGAATTATAGCCTATTCTGACTAAATTTGTAGTCAGATTTCGATTTACAAATTTACGAATAAAATCGCTAACACCCGATAAATTTTCGTAATTGTAGATAATTTTTATTTATTTTTAAGTTAGACGGCTATGACAACGAGTCTGAGTGTCAACATCAACAAAATAGCCACGCTGCGCAACGCACGGGGCGAAAACAACCCTGACCTGCTCAAAGTAGCGCTTGACTGCGAGCGTTTCGGTGCCGACGGCATAACCGTCCACCCGCGCCCCGACGAGCGCCACATCAAGCGCAACGACGTGTTCCAGTTGCGTCCGGCATTGAAATCGGAATTCAATATCGAAGGCTATCCGTCGCCCGAATTCATGGACCTTGTGCTCAAGGTGAAGCCCGCACAGGTGACTCTGGTGCCCGACGCCCCCGACGCGCTCACTTCGAGCGCCGGATGGAACGTAGCCGACAATTTCGACTTCCTGACCTCGATTGTCAACGCTCTGCATGAAGCCGGAATACGCTCCTCGATATTCGTATCGACCGACATCGACAACATAATGCTTGCAGCCAAGACCGGCACCGACCGCGTGGAGCTGTATACCAAACCGTATGCCGACGCATTCTTCGCCAATCCGGAGAAAGCCGTCGCTCCCTTTGTCGAAGCCTCACGCGCGGCCCACAAGGCCGGGCTCGGCGTCAACGCCGGCCACGACCTCAGCCTGCAGAACCTCAGATATTTCGCACAGTCGGTACCGTTCCTCAACGAAGTATCGATCGGCCACGCGCTTATATGCGACGCCCTCTACATGGGTCTCGCCGAAACCATACGCAGCTACAAGGACTGCCTGGCGAAATAACGGCGGCAGCTCATGCCCGGGGTTTTCGGAGCACAGCACTCTGAGTTCTCCGAGCACTCCGAGTTCTCAGAACACTACGCCTCCAATCTCTTATCCGATAAATCAGTCAACCCATAAAACCACGAAGTAACAACCGATAATGCTTACACTTACCATCCCCACCGCCAACAACGAATTCGTTGACACTCTCGCCTCAGCGGCGTCAGATACGACAGCGGCTATCGCCGACAACGCCTCAGCAGCCGCCGACGCGGCAGCTGATACCGCCACCGCAGCGTCTCTTTCTTTCTGGGAACTCTGCACACAGGGCGGCATACTCATGATACCGATTGGCATACTGCTGCTTTTCAGCATATATTTCTTCATTGAGCGCTGGCTTGTGATCCGTTCGGCCAACCGTCAGGACGACACGTTCATGCGACGCATCAAAGACTACATCCACGAAGGAGAAATCGAGAGCGCGCTCAACCTCTGCAAAAACGTCGGCACGCCCTATGCCCGCCTCATCGGCAAAGGCATCTCGCGCATAGGCCGCCCCATGAACGATGTGCTCGTAGCAATCGAGAACACCGGCAACATCGAAATCGCCAAGCTGTCGAAAGGACTCCCCTGGCTTGCCACCACAGCCTCAGGCGCCCCGATGCTCGGCTTCCTCGGCACCGTAATCGGCATGGTACAGGCTTTCTACAACATATCGGCACAAGGCTCGAGCGCCGACATCGCCACCTTCTCGGGCGGCATCTACACGGCTCTTGTCACCACTATCGCCGGATTGATTGTCGGCATCGTGGCTCTCTTCGCCTACAATATCCTTGTAGCCAAAATCAACAACGTCATGACCTCGCTCGAAGGCAAGACTATGGAGTTCATGGACCTTCTCAACGAACCCGCCTAATTCCCCGCAAAATCATGGCTCTCAAGCGACAAAACAATATGATGGCGGCATTCTCGATGGCATCGATGACCGATGTCATATTCCTGCTGCTCATATTCTTTATGGTCACATCGACCTACATATTCCCCACGGCGCTGGAGGTCAACCTGCCACAGTCGTCGCAACAGACCTCCAAAAAGCCGACAATACGCATTGCGCTCGACGCCGAGGGCAACATATCGACAGCGATGGGCGACGCCGAACGCCAGCCGATGCAGCCCGACGAGCTCAAGACATGGCTCATGCTCGCCAAAGAGCAGTCGTCAGAAGAGGCCACCGTGGCTCTTTACGCCGACGAGAACGCAGCCTACGGCGAAATAGTCAAGATACTCAACATTGGAGCTGACGCCGATGTCACCATCGTGCTCGCCACCAAACCTATACGTTCAAGCAACAACAGCACCTCCGACAACAGATAAATGGACAACCGACCCAAAATAATATCAGGCATCGTGACCGCCGCACTCGCAATACTGATTATTGCGTTGCTCGTGTCATGGAAACTGAGCGTGAACGCGCACAAAGGGAAACAATGGCCTCCGGTCAAAGACTTCGAGGTCATAGCCGAGGAGATTGAGGACCCGGAGACCTTTGTGAGCACATACTCGTCGGCTGCCGACGATATATGGGAGGAACAGGCCGAGACCGATGACCCCGGCGCATCGGATGTAGACTCTGACGCCGATACCCAGACCTCGTACGACCTCAACAACGGCGGTGAGCAACAGGGGCATCACGCCAACCTGACATCCGCATCCAAAGAGTCGCCCGTGCAGCAGAAAACCGTCAAGGAGGGCACCGCAAAGCCCGACGACTCGGCACGCCTCGAAGCCGAACGCCAGCAGAAAGCCAAAAAGAATATCGACAACAAGCTTGCCAACCGCTTTTCAGGCACAGGCAAGGGTGACGGCGGTAAAACCGACTCCAAGGCCGACGGCACCAAGGACAACAACGGCCCCGGCGGCAACGAACCGCTCACCTACTCGGCTTCGGTCGACGAACGTCCGCGAAGCAGCCAGCTCGGCACAATCCGCATCGGCGTGGTAGTGCTTGAAGGGGGCGTGGTAAAACCCGGCTCTGCGCAGCTGCTCAACGGCAGCGGCAACGCAGCCACCAACACCGCCACCGTCAACGCCTGCAAGAAAGCGGCCGAACGATGCCGATTCAAGCGGGCATCAAACGACACCGCGCCACGCTCGGGCATTGTGGTGTTCAAATGGGAAGACTGACAAACGGCGCCGCCAGACGCCGGCATCATTAATAATAAACACTAAAAACACAGCCAGGACGCCAAGACACAGCATCATTGAGCCACATAAAGATGGAAGACAACCGACCTGCTCTATATCTGTTTCCGTCTAATCTGAGCGAAGCCCCGGTTAGCGAAGTACTCCCCCCGGTCAATATCGAATTGATATCGGGGGTAAAACATTTTATAGTGGAAAACGTACGCACCGCGCGCCGTTTCCTCAAAAAATGCAACCGCGACATCAACATCGACGAACTGACATTCTCGGTTGTCGACGTCAATACCGACCCGGCGGCGATACCCGCCATGCTGGCACCGATGCAACAGGGGCACGACATGGGCATCATCTCGGAAGCAGGCTGCCCCGCTGTTGCCGACCCGGGCGCACTTGTAGTGGCCGAGGCACACCGCCGCGGCTACAGGGTGATGCCGCTGGTGGGACCGTCGAGCATACTGCTGTCGCTGATGGGTTCGGGCTTCAACGGGCAGAGCTTCACGTTTCTCGGCTATCTGCCGATTCACGCTGCCGAACGCACTGCCGCCCTCAAACAGCTGCATGCCGACATAATGCGCAACAACCGCACGCAGATATTCATCGAGACCCCCTACCGCAACAACAAGATGATTGCCGACATCATAGCAGCCCTCCCCGCGACAACACGCCTGTGTGTGGCCACCGACCTCACCGGTCCCGGCCAGAGAATCACAACGCTCACTCTGGCACAATGGCGCAAACAGGCACTCGACTACGACAAAATACCGGCGATATTCCTGCTATATAAATAAATCGGGATTGCCGTCAGCAGACAACATCTTTTTTAAGTAAATCTAAAAAACACCGGTCATGGCCCGAATAAAAAAAATAACATTCGACACCCGCTACCTTCCGGGGCTCTTCGACGAGCTGCTTCCGGAAGAGGAGCAGGACGCATCGGCCGAGCCTGTCAGGAAAACCGGAAGCAACCGCGGCCGTCCACGCAAGAGCAGTGAGCGCGGCCTCAGCGGCGGCGAATACGAGACTGCCATCCCTCTGCCTGACGGCATTGAGCCGCTGACATCGACCGTGCCGGCAAAGACACTGCGTTTTATATCGTTCGGCAGCGGCAGTTCGGGCAACTGCTCCTATCTGGGCAACGACCGTTTCGGCATACTCATCGACGCCGGCGTCGACCCCTCTAAAATCTACGCCGAACTCGACCGCAACGGCATCGACATACGCACCATCGGAGGCATCATCCTCACCCACGACCACGGCGACCACGTGCGCTATGCCTATACCATAGTGCGCCGCAACCGCCACATACGCATCTACTGCACTCCGGCCACCCTCAACGGCATGCTGCGCCGCCACAACATATCACGGCGCATCAAGGATTACCACCAGCCGGTATTCAAGGAATTCCCCTTCCATCTGTCTGACTTCGCCATCACGCCGTTTGAAGTGTCGCACGACGGAAGTGACAACGTGGGGTTCTTCATCTCGGCAGGCGACCACCGTTTTGTAGTGGCCACCGACATGGGTGTGGTGACCGAACGCGCCGACTTCTACATCCGCCAGGCCAACCACCTGATGATAGAAGCCAACTACGACCGGAATATGCTCCTCAACGGCCGCTATCCGGAATATCTGAAAGCCAGAATAATGGCTGCCAGGGGACACATGGACAACGAGGCCACCGCATCATATCTCAAAGAGATATACTCTCCGTCGCTCCTCAACATCTTTCTCTGCCACCTGTCAAACGACAACAACACCCCCGAAACTGCACTGACTGCCGTCGACACGGCGCTACGCGACATAGGCATCGAGGCCGGCGACGGCTCGGGAAGCATCGAGTCGCGCAACGCACCTGTGCAGGTGAGCGCACTTCCGCGCTTCGATTCGACGGGAGTGATTGTGCTGCGGCTTACCTGACAAGCGATGTTGCAAACAGGCTCTTCATGCGTATAGATGAAGGGGCGTTACTTACAGCCACCTGATTTTTCCTTACATCACGACTGCATATAACGGAATATAGTAAAACAACAAACATATCTTTATTATGAAATCAATCAAACTTGCATTGGCTTGTGCCCTCACACTCGGCGGCATTTCCGCAATGTCGGCCGAAGAGCACCTCAAAAGCCTCAACCCCGGCTACATTGACAACAGCGTCAAGGCCGGCGACGACTTCTACACCCACGTCAACAAGGGATGGATGGAAGCCAACCCGCTCACACCGGAGTATTCACGCTACAGCCAGTTCGACGTGCTCGCCGAGCAGGCACGCGACCGCGTCAAGGAAATCGTAACCGGACTTGCCGCCACCAACCCCGAGCCGGGCACCGTGGCATTCAAGGTAGCCACCATCTATGAGCAGGCAATGGACTCAGTGCGCCGCAACAACGAGGGCGCAGCCCCCATCAAGGCCGACCTGAGCCGCATCGAGAACACGAAACCCGAAGAGATGGAAGACCTTTTCTTCTGGATGCACGGCAACTTCGCAAGCCCCTTCTTCTCGGCCGGCATTCAGCCCGACCTCGCCAACTCCAACGCCTACGCCATGTATGTGGGCGGTGGCGGCCTCACCCTCGGCGACCGCGACTACTACCTGAGCGACGACAAGGAGAACGTGAAGGTACGCGAGGCCTACAAGAAGCTCATCGAGAAAGGGATGACTCTCGCAGGCTATTCCAAGAAAGATGCCCGCCGCATCGTGAAAAACGTGATGAAAATCGAGACTGCTCTCGCCGATTCGACCTGGACCCGCGAGGAGAGCCGCAACATACCCGCGATGTACAATCCCCGCACGTTCGCACAGCTCAAGGAGATGTATCCCTCAATCAACTGGGACCGCTTCTTCCCCGAGACGATGAACGGCATTTCACCCGAGTCAGTGATTGTGACCGAAATCAACACCGTAAAGCAGGCCGACAACCTGATGGCGTCGCTCACCGACCGCGAGAAAAAAGACTACTACCTCTGGAACTACGTGCGCCAGGCTTCAGGCTCGCTCTCCGACAGCTTCACCGACGCCGCATTTGAATTCAGCAAAGTGCTTTCAGGCGCCCAGACACAGCGTCCGCGCTGGAAACGCGCCCTCGGTGCCGTAGAAGGCAGCATGGGCGAAGCCATCGGCCAGCTCTATGTCGAAAAATATTTCCCCGAATCGTCAAAGGCCTATATGCTCGGACTGGTCGAAAACCTCCGTCGTGCACTTGGCAAACATATCATCAACCTCCCCTGGATGAGCGACGACACAAAGCTCAACGCCATCAAGAAACTCAACGCCTTCACCGTGAAAATCGGTTATCCCGACACCTGGAAGGACTATTCGGAACTCACTATCGACCCCGCCCTGTCGTTCTACGAGAACATGCACAACGTAGGCATGTGGCATCAGAAAGAGACTTATTCGAAATGGGGCAAGCCGGTCGACAAGACCGAGTGGGGCATGACACCGCAGACCGTCAACGCCTACTATAACCCCATGGCCAATGAAATCGTGTTCCCCGCCGCCATACTCCAGGCACCCTACTTCGATCCCGAGGCATCAGACGCCGAGAACTACGGCGCTATCGGCGTGGTAATCGGCCACGAAATGACCCACGGATTTGACGACCAGGGCCGCAACTTCGACGCCGAAGGCAACATGGTCGACTGGTGGACTCCCGAGGATACCGAAGCATTCAACGCCCTTGCCAAAGGCCTCATAGCACAGTTCGACGAGGTTGAAGTGCTCCCCGGCCTCAACGCCAACGGCCAGTACACACTTGGCGAGAACATCGCCGACCAGGGCGGCCTGCGCGTGGCACGCACAGCATTCCTCGATGCCCAGAAAGCCAAAGGTGTCGACATCACTTCGGAAGAAGCCAAAATCGACGGGTTCGACCCGATGCAGGTGTTCTACATGAACTACGCCAACGTATGGGCCAACAACACCCGCCCCGAGACAATGCGCCAGCTCACAATAGGCGACGTACACTCCCTGGGCAAGAACCGTGTCAATGTCACCCTGCGCAACATCACCCCCTTCTTCGAGGCATTCTCGATAAAATCAGGCGACAAGATGTTCCGTCCGGCAGACGAACAGGTGGTAATCTGGTAATCCTACATAGCATAAGCCATAACACAGAAATTCAGACAGGCTGCGCCCGCAAATATGCCGGCGCAGCCTGTCTGCCTTTTCCGAAATATCTAAAAATAGTCATATTTTCTACAAATGTAGGGGAAATGTCTTACATGGAGCCGTTAAGGATAATTTTTGTCATAAATTACTTATATTTGCAGTCAAAATCAACAATCAGACGTAAAAAGAGATCCAATGCGAAGATATACTGCGGCTATATGGAAATGCCTTGCAGCAATTGTAATATTCACCTCGGCATCAACTGCTTCGGGCGCTCAGCCGGGAGCAGAGGTTTTCGAATACGGTGATTTCAACAGCTGGATTACACGCAACATACCTGAGTCGCAGCTCATCGGAGGAAACATAAAGACCCTCTACGAAATCGGCCCGTCACGCACTATCGACGGCGCCAAAGCCTACAAAAACCTCGGTAACTCTCCGTGGGCCACTTCCAATGTCTACGCCAAAGTGATGGGCATATCGAAGGGAAGCTGCGCCGTGACGCCCGACACACGTTCCGGCTCCGACAAATGCGCCAAACTCACCTCAATCATAGAGCGCTGCAAGGCTGTCGGCATCATAAACATCGACGTAATGGTGGCCGGTTCGATATTTCTTGGTGAGATGCTCGAACCGATAGGCTCCACATCCAATCCATACAGCAAGATGGAGATGGGCATACCGTTCACACGCCGCCCGAAAGCCCTTGTATTCGACTACAAGCTCAGCATACCGAAGAATGCGACGCGCATATATTCAAGCGGTTTCGGAAAGAAAAAAGAGCTACCGGGACATGAGAGTGCCGAAGTGATGGTGCTCCTGCAGCGCAGATGGGAGGACAGCGACGGCAACCTGTATGCCAAGCGAGTGGGCACGGCACGCATACGGTTTGACAAATCGACTTCAGGCTGGGTCAACGGCTACCGCCTTCCGGTGATGTACGGCGACATCACCTCCAATGCCGCCTACCGGCCATACATGGGACTCATCCCCGCCGACAAAAGTTACCACGCGCGCAACAGCAAAGGGAAAATGGTGCCGGTGACAGAAACCGGATGGGACAGCAGCGACGCCACTCCCACCCACATCATCGTCATGGCATCGGCGGCATCAGGAGAAGCATACACCGGCACCCCGGGCCTGACATTCTGGATCGACAACATCGGAACCACTTACTAATAAAAGTTAACAGTCACATATTTTAACCATTTTTAGCCCGATTGAGACGTTATTGTTAGTATTTTTGCACATAATTATATAAAGACGCGAAATCCGATATCACTGATATGCTACATTTTAAGTGAACAAAGCGCAATCAGTCCGACATACGGACACATCATAACGCAACATACGACGCGACAATAGGGACAAGAAGTAAAAAGGGAAATAACAATAAGAGAAAAGATAAAGAAAAGCAATGAAACGACTAATCACAACCAAAGCAACCGCCACACTGATGGCCGTGGCATTAGTGACAACTGTGTCATGTTCGAAGAACGATGACCAGGCAGCGCGGCAGCAGATGCCGGCCCCAGTTATCGGGACACAGACAATCAGCTACAGCGACGTCGACCTGTCGCAGTCCTATCCCGCAACAATCAAAGGAAAAACAGATATTGAAATCCGTCCGCAAGTGTCGGGATTCATCACTAAGGTACTCGTAGACGAAGGCCAGCACGTAAATAAAGGCCAGACCCTCTTTGTGCTCGACCAGGTTCAATACCAGGCAGCCGTAGACCAGGCGGCAGCAGCCGTAAGCGCAGCACAGACCGCAGTCAAATCGGCACAGATGACAGCCGACCAGAAGCAGGCCCTTTTTGACAAGAACATCATCTCGGAATACGAGAACCAGCTTGCAAAGAACGACCTTGCCAACGCCAAGTCAAATCTGGCCACAGCCAATGCATCGCTGACTTCGGCACGCAAGAATCTTGCCTACACCGTAGTGACAGCTCCCAGCTCGGGCGTCATCGGCTCAATTCCATTCCGTGAAGGCTCACTGGCCTCCCCCTCGATGGCTCAGCCTCTGACCACCGTGAGCGACAACTCTCAGGTTTACGCCTACTTCTCGCTCACTGAAAAAGACATCCTCAACATGACCGAAAACGGCGCCAAGCCCCTTCAGCAGCAGATTGCCGAGATGCCGGCAGTCAAACTGCAGCTCGCCGACGGCTCCATGTTCCCCATCGAAGGCAAAGTGGCCACCGTGTCGGGTGTGATAGGCACAGGCACAGGCGCCGCAACCGTAAGAGCCCTTTTCGACAACCCCAACGGCATGCTCCGTTCAGGCTCGACAGGCCAGATTGTCATACCGATGCAGGAGAAGAACGCCATCGTCATACCGCAGAAGGCCACCTTCGAGCTCCAGGACCGTAAATTTGTCTACGTTGTCAACGACTCGAACAAAGTCATCTCCACCCCCATCACAATCTCAAAAATCAACGACGGCAAAATCTATGTCGTCACCTCAGGTCTCGAACCGGGCAACGTGATAGCCGTGGAGGGAGTGGGCAACACACTGCGCCCCAACATGGAAATCTCACCGGTGGATGCAGCTCAAAAAGCCGCTGCAGCCGCTCAGGCAGCGCAACAATAAGGGCGCCTCGCCGGCAACAGTCAGCCGGACGCCCCCTATGCATTTTAAATTAAAACCAATTAACAAGGAAACATTCCACACGAAATGAAGCTTGATACATTTATTAACCGTCCGGTGCTATCGACGGTGATTTCAATATTCATCGTGCTGTTGGGTCTCATCGGACTGACATCTCTGCCTGTCACCCAATATCCCGATATCGCACCTCCGACAATCCGTGTATCCACCACCTATACCGGAGCCAACGCGCAGGCCGTGCTCAACTCCGTGATTGCCCCTCTCGAGGAGGCCATCAACGGTGCGGAAGGCATGACATACATGGAGTCGACCGCCACCAACTCAGGCTCAGCCGACATATCAGTATACTTTGAACAGGGCTTTGACCCCGACATGGCTGCCGTCGACGTGCAGAACCGCGTGGCAAAAGCCCAGAACCTCCTCCCCGCTGAAGTAACAAGCGTGGGTGTGCTGACGCAGAAACGCCAGACATCGATGTTGCTCGGCGTCGCCCTCTCCGCTCAGCCCGGAGCTGACTATTCGGCTGAATTTATCGACAACTACATGAAAATAAACGTCATCCCCGTGCTGCAGCGTGTGCATGGTGTAGGTGACGTCATGAGTTTCGGCGCCGACTACTCAATGCGTATATGGCTCAAGCCTGAAGTCATGGCTCAGTATAACCTGATGCCTTCGGATGTGGCCGCCGCGCTTGCCGAGCAGAACATCGAAGCCGCCCCCGGCGCCTTCGGCGAACAAGGCAACCAGACATTCCAGTACACGATGAGATATCGCGGCCGTCTGTCGCAGCCCGAAGAGTTCGAGAACATCGTCATCCGCGCCGACTCCAACGGCCAGGTGCTCCGTCTGGGCGACGTTGCCGACGTAGAGCTCGGCAAGGTGCAGTACGGTTTCGGCTGTACGCTCAACGGCCAGGTAGCCACTATGGCTATCATCTTCCAGACCGCAGGCTCCAACGCGACACAGATCATCAACGACTGTCTCGCCGAGGTCGACAAGCTGAAAGCCGACCTTCCCCCGGGTCTGGAGTTCGATATCACGATGAACAACAACGACTTCCTCTACGCATCAATCCATGAGGTAATCAAGACGCTGCTTGAAGCGTTCGTGCTGGTGTTCTTCGTGGTGTACATCTTCCTTCAGGACCTCCGCTCCACCATCATACCCGCCATCGCCATCCCCGTGGCACTTGTCGGTACATTCTTCGTGATGAAGCTCATCGGCTTCTCAGTCAACCTCATCACCCTCTCGGCTCTCGTGCTCGCCATCGCTATTGTGGTCGACGACGCCATTGTGGTCGTCGAAGCGGTGCACGCCAAGCTCGACCAGGGCTACAAGAGTTCGCGCAAGGCATCAATCGACGCCATGAGTGAGATAGCCGGAGCGCTTATATCGATTACCCTCGTCATGATGCTCGTGTTCATCCCCGTGTCGTTCATGTCGGGCACATCGGGTGTGTTCTACCAGCAGTTCGGTCTTACGATGGCTATAGCGATCGGCTTCTCGGCGCTCAACGCGCTTACGCTCTCGCCGGCACTCTGCGCCGTGTTCCTCAAGGCCCACGACGACAACCGCCCCGTCAAGGAACGCATCGGCGAGGCAATCTCCGAAGCCGGCAAGACAGTGGCCAATGGCTACCGCCGCCGTTTCACCATCAACTTCCATCCGTTGCTGACGCTGATTTTCGTCATCGCCACCATCCTGTTCATGATTCTCGGCTGGTTCAACTCCGAAGAGACCTGGAAACTCATCGTGGCGATAGGTGTAGCGATACTGACAGTGTTCGGTATCTTCAGTCCCCGTTTCCACAAAGGGTTTGAGTCGGGCTACAGCGGCCTTCTCACCGGCTACCGCGGCATAATCACATTCTTCAGCAAACTCAAATGGGTGTCACTCGCCGTAGTAGGCGGCACAATGGTGCTTCTGGTAATACTTATGGGCAAAACGCCTTCCGGACTCGTGCCCAACGAAGACACCGGCGTATTGTTCGTGATGGTCGACATGCCTCCGGGCCAGTCGCAGGAGCGCACAATGGAAGTGCTTGACCAGGTCGACCATATCATCCAGGCTACCCCCGGTGTAAGATACAGCCAGAAAATCGCAGGCTACAGCTTCCTTGCCGGCCAGGGCGCCACTTACGGTACGTTTATCGTCAAGCTCAAGGACTGGGAGGAGCGCAGTGAAGAAGAGAGCGTCGACAACATCGTGAAACGCATCTACGGCATCACCGCCCAGACCATCACTGACGGACGCGTGGTAGCATTCGCGCCCCCGATGATCTCAGGTTACTCAATGACCAACGGTTTCGAACTCAAGATGCAGGACAAGACCGGCGGCGACATCAACGACTTCTTCGCCGTGGTGCAGGGATTTCTCGCAGAGCTCAACCAGCAGCCCGAGATACAGATGGCCTATACCACCTTCAACCCCACTTTCCCGCAGTATCTGATTGACATTGACGCCGCCAAAGCCAAGCAGGCAGGCCTCAGCCCGCAGACCATACTGTCGACACTCCAGGGATATTACGGAGGTATGTATGTGTCAAACTTCAACCGCTTCGGTAAAATCTACCGCGTCATGATGCAGGCCAATCCCGAATCACGCGTATCGCCCGAAACTCTTTCAAGCATCAAGATACGCAACGGCAACGAGATGGCTTCAATCGACAACTTCGTCACCCTCGAACGTGTCTACGGTCCTGACCTTCTCAACCGTTTCAACATGTTCCAGTCGATATCCGTGACCGGTTCACCCAACGCAGGCTTCTCATCCGGACAGGCCCTTGAAGCCGTAGAGCGCGTCGCAGCCAAGACACTTCCCACCGGCTACGGTTTTGAATACTCGGGTATGACCCGCGAGCAAGGCAACCAGTCGGGCAACCAGACCGCCATGATTTTCGGCCTCTGTCTGCTCTTCGTCTACCTGCTCCTGTCGGCGCAGTACGAAAGCTACATCCTGCCCTTCGCAGTGCTTCTTTCAATACCGTTCGGCCTCATGGGCACATTCATCTTCGCCAATATCTTCGGCGTCGAGAACAACATCTACCTGCAGATTGCATTGATCATGCTTATCGGTCTTCTGGCCAAGAACGCCATCCTCATCATCGAGTTCGCGCTCGAACGCCGCCGCACCGGCATGTCAATCTTCAACGCCGCCATCCAGGGTGCCGCAGCCCGTCTGCGTCCTATCCTGATGACATCGCTGGCACTCGTCATCGGTCTGTTGCCGCTGATGTTTGCCCACGGCGTAGGCGCTGTCGGCAACCGCACACTCGGCACAGGAGCCATCGGCGGTATGTTGATCGGTATGGTACTCCAGATATTCTTCGTTCCGGCTCTGTTCGTCATCTTCCAGAAGATACATGAAAAAATCTCTCCGCTCAAGTGGAAGGACACCGACAACGAAGGCATCAACTCAGAGATTGAACAATATTCACGCTGATACGGTATTCACTCTTGCGACAATACAGTATTAAAGTCAAAAAAACATCAGTTATGATTAAAATACAAACCATAGCACGTCCGGTCGTTGCCACTCTCGCAGTGGCAATGCTCTCCGGCTGCGGACTGTATAAAAAATTCGAGATGCCGACCGACACCCCGCTCCAGCAGGAATATGTCGAGGCCAAGGCTCAGGAAGGCGATGCCCGCGCATTCGGCAATCTCCAATGGCAGGATGTGTTCACCGACCCGATGCTTGCCGACCTCATCAACCGCGCGCTCGCCAATAACGTGGACCTTGCCAATGCCAAACTCAATGTCGACATCGCCCACGCCAATCTGCGCGGCGCCCGCATGAGCTATTTCCCCTCGCTGACACTCACCCCCACAGGAGGCGCGTCATCGGTGAGCAACGGCAAACTGACCGGATGGAACTACACCATACCCCTGTCGGCATCATGGGAAGTCGACATATTCGGCAAACTGCTCAACAACAAGCGCCTCGCCGAGTCGGCAGAAGCTCAGGCCAAGGACTATGAGCAGGCCGTGCGCTCACAGATCATAGGCGCTGTAGCCAACTGCTACTACAGCATCGCCATACTCCAGTCTCAGCTGCAGCTTTCGCGCGAGACTGCCGTAATCTGGGGCGAGAACGTTCAGACAATGAAGGACTACAAGCTCGCCGGACGCACCAACGAGGCTGCCGTAGTACAGAGCCAGGCCAACTATCTGAGCATCCTGTCATCAATCACCGACATCGAGGTCGCTCTTGACAAAGCCAACAACACCATGTCGCTGCTGCTCAACACGCTTCCCCAGATATGGGAAGTGTCGCCCGAAGCAAGACTGATGGCTCCGGCCATCTACCGCGACGGTGTGCCGATGCGCGAACTCGCAGCACGTCCCGACGTGCGCGCCGCAGAGGAAGCTCTCGCACAGGCCTACTACACCACCAACATTGCCCGTGCAGCTTTCTACCCGGGTCTGTCCATCACTGCCAACTACGGCTTCACAAACTCATTCGGCTCGTTCATCAAGAACCCCGGCGACTGGTTTGCATCATTGGCCGGCACTCTGGTGGCGCCCATCTTCTCGCGCGGACAGAACATCGCCCGCCTCGAAGCTGCCAAGGCAAGCCAGCAGCAGGCAATGAACACTTTCCAGTACACCCTGCTGAGCGCTACTGCCGAGGTGTCGGACGCTCTCACCACCTACGACAAGAACAATGAGAAAAGCGTTCTGCTCGCCGAGCAGGTCGACAATCTCCAAAAAGCGGAATACTACACCAAGGAGCTTTTCGCAGCCGCGGGAGCAACTTATCTTGAGATACTGACCGCTCAGTCGAGCCTGCTTTCTGCTCAGATGTCGCAACTCAACTGCGAGCTTGCCAAAGCCCAGGCAGTAATCAACCTCTACCAGTCGCTCGGCGGAGGCCGATAACCCTCCCCGACTCTGACAATAACAAAAAAAATCCTGCTGCCCGATTATGTCGGGGCAGCAGGATTTTTTTTGCCGCGGACCCGACGCTCAATACAATGTCAATTACTTTGGGCGGTAGCCGGGGCGGGGGCGTCTCGCCCCCGTTATAGTATTAAATAATACCACGGGGGCGAGACGCCCCCGCCCCGGCTACCGCCCCTGACGCAACATGCGTCGGTAATAAAATGAATGATTTATCTGACTTGTCGCACGTGTTGAAAATCTTACAAATAATGCAACATATCTTCTATTTAAATTGCGATGAATATGCTAATTTTACAGAACAAAACCAATCATAACACCGCAACTTGAAATGAAAGAAAAGACAAACCGCATCGTATTTCTTGACTATCTGCGTGTAATCGCCTGCTTTATGGTAGTGTTGGTACACGCCTGCGAATTTTACTACTGCACGGATACAGGTGTCATACTCGCCAACGACACCGACCGACTCTGGGTTTCGATAATCGACGGCGCATTCCGGCAGTCAGTACCGTTGTTTGTGATGGCTTCGTCATTCCTTCTGCTGCCGCTGACAACGAGTTCCACGGTATTCTTCAAGCGGCGGTTCTCGCGCGTGTTCGTGCCGTTCGTCATCTGGTCGCTGCTCTATGCCGTGGTGCCGGTCATAACTGGAGCGATTGACGGAGATATCGCCGAGCGCGTCAGCAACATACTCTACACCGCCAATGCCGACAGCGGCCACCTGTGGTTCATCTACATGCTCATAGGCGTATACCTCGCAATGCCCATCATATCACCCTGGCTGAGCCGAGTGTCGCGACGCGGCGAGGAGATATTCCTCGCGATATGGTTCCTGACGACCTTTACAGGCTACCTGCGCCCGCTGACAGGCTATGTGTGGGGCGAAGTATTCTGGAACAAATTCCACGCGCTGTATTACTTTTCAGGCTACATAGGATATGTCGTGCTCGCCCACTATATACGCAAATATGTCAACTGGTCGCTGAAGAAAAGCGTGGCCATAGGCGTGCCGCTAATACTGGTAGGATTTGCATTCACCGCCGGACTTTTCTACACCCACTCGATGGAATCGACCGACTACGCCTACGCAGAGCAGTCATGGTATTTCTGCACGTTCAACGTTGCCATGATGACAGCCGGAACATTCCTGATACTGCGCCACGTCAACTACTCCGGGCAGTGGCTCTACGGACCGGTACAGAGCGTATCGAAAATCAGCTACGGCATCTACCTGATGCACATCTTCGTGCTCGGCTTCATGCAGCAGCTTATCGCCCCGCACCTGTCTACGCTTCCGGCAATCCTCGCCGTTGGCACCGCCACATTCCTTGCCTGCGCCATAATAACCCGCCTTATCTCCCTCATCCCCGGCTCAAAGTGGGTGGTGGGATAGTAGGACCAGGCATATAGGCTCCCACCTTATCTACGTATGAATATCGTAATCTCCACCCAGCATTGGGCTGCACACTGGTGCAGCCCAATGCTGTTTACTTAAGTGGCGGAACCTTTTTTATTTCGGCGGTTAAAAACCGCCGCTACTACACTTCTGCCAATCATGGGCTATTTGGTAGTAGCCGCGCTTTTTAACCGCGGAAAGTTTGGTTTTGCAACAACCTCTCTATATTTTCCCGGGCAATTTCTCGCGGCAGAATTACCGCTGTCAGATGCTTTCGAGGGTGAGGATTTCTTCGAGGATGGCGTTGGCCTGGGCTACTGTCGCTACAGATTTGATGGCGAATGAGCGGCGCTGGTCGCGCTGACGGATTGCCACGCGCTGGGGATTGCGCTGCAGGTAGTTGAGCAGACGGCCGAACATGGGCGACTGGTAGTAGGCCTTGTTGCTTTCGTCGACGAAATAGATGTACATTATGCCTTGCTTCAGGGCCACTTTCTCTATGCCGAGACGGCGTGCATTGCTGCGCAGCATCGGTATCAGCAGCAGCTCCTGCGCCACGGGGGGAATGGCTCCGAAACGGTCGCGCAGGCGAGAGGCGAATGCGTCGAGGTCATCGCGGCGCGTGATGCCGTCAAGCTCGCGGTAAAGGCTGATGCGCTCGCTCTCCTGCGGCACATAGTCGGGGGGAAGCAGCACCTCGAGGTCGCTCTCTATGACGCAGTCGGCCACAAAGTCGTCAGTGCCGGTGACATCGTTGTCGGCGGTGACCGTGTCGGCAAACTCCTGCGTGGTGAGTTCGACTACGGCTTCTTTCAGTATCTTCTGGTATGTCTCGTAGCCAAGGTCGGCTATGAAGCCGCTCTGCTCGGCACCGAGCAGGTTGCCGGCACCGCGTATGTCGAGGTCCTGCATGGCGACATGGATGCCGCTGCCGAGGTCGGAGAAGCTCTCTATGGCCTGCAGACGGCGGCGCGCTATGGGTGTGAGTGGCACTCCGGGGGGCACCATCAGGTAGCAGAATGCCTTGCGCGAGGAACGCCCTACGCGTCCGCGCAGCTGATGGAGCTCGGAGAGACCGAAATTCTGCGCGTTGTTGACGATGATTGTGTTGACATTGGGCATGTCGATGCCGCTCTCGATGATGGTGGTGGAGAGTAGTATGTCGTAATCGCGGTTGGCGAAGTCGATGATGGCCTGTTCGAGGCGTTCGGGAGGCATCTGTCCGTGGGCAATAAGCACGCGTGCGTCGGGCACGAGGCGCGTAATCATGGCCTTGAGATTGTCGAGCCCCTCGATGCGGTTGTTGACGATGAATACCTGTCCGTTGCGCGACAGCTCGAAGTTGACCGCCTCGGAGAGCAGTTCGTCGGTCAGCGAGTCGACAGATGTGACAACGGGATAGCGGTTGGGGGGTGGCGTCTGTATGGCCGAGAGGTCGCGGGCACCCATGAGCGAGAACTGCAGGGTGCGCGGTATCGGGGTCGCCGACATAGTCAGCGTGTCGACATTGACCTTCATCTGTTTCAGTTTCTCCTTTACAGAGACACCGAATTTCTGCTCCTCGTCGACGATAAGAAGCCCAAGGTCCTTGAATGTGACATTTTTCCCTATCAGCTTGTGGGTGCCTACAAGGATGTCAATCTTGCCCTCGGCGAGGTCGGCTATAATCTCGCGTGTCTGTTTCGCTGTGCGTGCGCGGCTGAGATAGTCGACGCGCACGGGGAAGTCGCGCAGGCGGTCTTTAAATGTGTTGTAGTGCTGATATGCGAGCACCGTGGTAGGCACGAGCACCGCCACCTGTTTGCCGTCAGCCGCGGCCTTGAAGGCGGCGCGGATGGCGACTTCGGTCTTGCCGAAACCGACGTCGCCGCATATCAGGCGGTCCATAGGGCGGTCGCTCTCCATGTCGGCCTTGACGGCGGCTGTGGCCGTGACCTGGTCGGGAGTGTCCTCGTAGATGAACGATGCCTCCAGCTCATGCTGCATGTAGCTGTCGGGCGAGAACTGAAATCCTTTCTGCTCCTTGCGCGCGGCATAGAGCTTTATGAGGTCGCGGGCAATATCCTTGAGGCGCGTCTTGGTGCGCTCCTTGATTTTGTTCCAGGCGCCGGTGCCGAGTTTGTTGAGCGTAGGCTCGACACCCTCCTTGCCGCGATATTTCGACAGTTTGTGGAGCGAGTGTATCGACACGAAGATGAAATCGTTGTTCTTGTAGATAAGTTTTATCATCTCCTGCGGGTTGCCGTTGACACTGGTGCGGAGCAGTCCGCCGAACTTGCCTATGCCGTGGTCGATGTGCACGATATAGTCGCCCGGCTCGATGGCGCCGAGCTCCTTGAGCGACATGGCGAGCTTGCCGGAGCGGGCACGGTCGCTGCGCAGACTGTATTTGTGGAAGCGGTCGAATATCTGGTGGTCGGTGAATATGCACCTCTTGCCAGAGTGGTCGATAAAACCCTCGTGGAGGGTGGCGTCGACTGAGATGAAGCTGATTTTGTCGCCGCGGTCGTCAAAGATGGCGCGCAGGCGGTCCTGCTGCCGGGCGCTGTCGCTGAGGATATATATTTCATAGCCGTCGTTCTGAAACGAGGTTAACGACTCGGCTATCAGGTCGAAATTCTTATGGTAGATTGCCTGGGGAGAGCAGTTGTAGTCGACCGTCGGAGCGGCCTTGAACGAGGGCACCGCGCCGGCCGTAAACGCTATCTGCCTGAATTTTTCGAAATCACCGGCAAAAGCGTCGGCATCGACCACCTGCTTCATGGCGTCGCGGTCACCCTCGTCGGCGAGCAGTGAAGACTGCGAGAACTCCTCGGAAGCGATGGCACGCACGGCAAGGACAACATCGCCGGGAGCACGCGAGCAGAGTAGCGTGGATGGGTCGATGAAACGGAGCAGAGAGTCGCCTGACGAGGATATCGCCACATTGGAGGATATCGCCACGGCATCGAGCTTCTCGCGCGAGAGCTGTGTCTCGATGTCAAAGGTGCGGATAGAGTCGACCTCGTCGCCGAAAAAGTCGATGCGGTAGGGAAGTTCGAAACTGAACCCGAAAATGTCGAGTATGGAGCCGCGCACCGCATAATGACCCGGCTCATAGACGTAGTCCTGACGCGTGAAACCGTTGTCGCGAAGCCATTTCTGAAGCTCAACGAGGTCGTACTCGCGGCCTTTCGATATGTGAAGCGTGGAACTGTCGATGTTCTCGCGCGGGGCAACGCGTTCGGCAAGTGCTTTCGGCGATGTCACGACAAAACGGAGGCGCTTGTCGGAGTGCCAGCGCGACAGCGCGTCGGTGCGCAGTATCTCGGACGGCGGGTCGATTTTGCCGTATTTGATATCCCGCTTATAGGCCGAGGGAAAGAATGCCACCGCCTCCTCGCCGACAAGACGGGAGAGGTCGTGGTAAATGTAGCCTGCATCGTCGGCGCTGTCGCCCACAACAACCACCGGATGCTTCATGCGCGGCAGCTGTGCAAGCATCATCGACAGTGACGAGCCGGCGGCGTTCACCACATTGAAACGTCGCGAACCTTTATCCTTTACGAGTGCCGCTATGGCTTCCGAACGAGCTCCGGAAGCAAACAGTTTCTCTATATCTGTAAGTTTCATCATTTTTTCCAGTTTTTGCAGGGACGGCGCATCCAAATGCCGTTCAACGGACTCAGCCAAACGCTTGCAAAGGTATAAAATATAATCGAATTTACGGTATAATGTTCAATAGCAGAAAGCAGAGCGGAGCCGATAGCACATCGACTCCGCTCTTATTGTTGGATTAAGTAGAATGATATCCTCTATTATATCGTTATAGAGTACCTTACATTTTATTATTCACGGGTTTCAAAGCGAAGCGCCTTGTAGTTGATGTCCTTGTTGGCACGAAGCGCCTGGTTCACGTTGAACTGGAACATGCGCGATACCATGGGGGCAACCTGCTCGAAGACAAATTCACCGCCGGCATTGTCAACATCGACAACCTCGAATACCACGGCAGCCGAACCGGTAGCGACCGGACCTACGAGCTGGCCTTTCTGTGCAGCACCTACGGCTGCGAGGAATTTAGAGTCGGCACGGAGAATACCACCGTCGTTCTGCGCGTAGTTGGCGCGGACAGTGACGGGCTGAGTGCCCATTGCTGCGGCGTATTCGTCTACGCTCTTGCCTTTGCCTGCGTAGTCGCCCACAAGTTTGGCTCCTTTCTTCTCGGCGCGCAGTTCATTGGCGAGCTGTTCGGCTACGGTAGCGTCGGTAGCGGGCACGTAGTTGTCGGCGTAGATGTCAGACACGGCAACCACGATAAATGAGTCACCTGCATCGACCACTTCCGATACATCGCCTTTCTTGGCTTCGTCCATAGCCCAGCGTACGAGAGATACTGTCTGGGGGATACGCTGTCCGTTCTGACCGATTACTGCGAAACGGTCGGGGCTTATGCGTCCCTTTTCGATATGGAAGCTTGAAGAGCCGATATTCTTGGCGAAAGCCTCGGCATTGGCGTTCTTGACGCTATAGTCAACGAGCTCTTTGCGGAGCGTGTTGATTGTTTCTTCAGAGGGAACAAGCGGGCGGGTGATGGCAGCGACTTCGTAGATTGTCTGCGGCTCTTCCACGCTGTTCACCTTATAGCATACACCGATAGCATCCATGTCCATGCGGGCGGGGTCTACCTGGCCGCCGAAGAGAGCTGAAAGGATGTTTGCCTTGAAATCATTATCAGTCACGACATTGGCGCCTTGCGGAGCATTGATGAAATTGTCGGCATAGCCGGCAAGAAGGGCGTTGTCGATAAGTTTCAGCTCTTTCTGGCTTACTTTCTGAATGCTGTCGCCATACTGTGCGATGTCACCGGCGCTTACCGCGGCAACGATAGAGTCGACGGGAAGATTGGCGTTGTCGGTGATGAAGAAGTCAACATCGGCTTTCTCGATACCGGTCTTGGCATTGAGAAGCTTTGCGATATTGTAGGCAGAGCCGTTGAAGCTGAGCATCACTACAGTGTCGGCAGCGATACGTTCGATTGAGTTGCGGAGCGAGGCGGGAAGTGAAGAAGCGCTTCCGGTGTGGACTGCTGTCTCGAAAGCATAGTTGCCGGCGATAGCTTCAGTGCCGGGGGTTGATTTCAGACGGCTGATAGCGTTGACCACTTCATCGCTTGCAGCGGCGGCATCCTGAGCCGAAGCGGTGGGGGTGACGAGAATATAGTCGACCAGGCGGACTTCGGTGTCAAGACGGTAGTTTTCTTTTTCTTTGTTGTAGCGCTCTTTGATTTCGGCGTCGGTGACGTTGTAGTCATCGTTGGCGAGACTTACGTAGTCGACTTTTGCCACGTTGAGAGTGACATTTTTGTTTTCGTCATAGTAGGCTTTCGCATCGAGTTTGTTGGCGGTGATGGCGCCGAGCTGCATCTGGTATTTGGCAGTCATGACCTGACGGCGGATACGGTTTTCCATATCCTGCCAGAGAGCGCGGGCGTTTTCCGAGCCGCTTTCGTTTGAGTAAGCATAGGAATAGAAATCCTCGGCAGAGGGGAATCCGTAGCGCTGAGCTTCGGCAGCGGCAACAGAAGCCGGACCGAAAAGATATGCTTCCATCTCCTCGTCGGTGACGCGGATGCCGAGACGGTCAAGCTCTTTGTTGAAGAGCTCTTCGTCGACAATCTGCTGGAGAGCCATCTCGTCGGCGTACGAAAAATCGACATCTTCCTGACCCGACTGACGCATCTGGTCGGAAATCTGGCTTGCTGTGCGTTTCCACTTGTCATATTTCAATTTTTCGCCATCGACTTTCACTGCGGTGTCACGGTCGCCGAAAAACGAGGTAATGTTATCGGAAACTGCGGTAATGATAAACAATACGAGAGCCAGACCGAGGATAGATATCACCAAGGCCGGCCGTTTTCTAATGTGTTCTAATGCTGACATTTATGATTTGTGTTTATTTTTATTTTAATGATTGGTATCGATTGCAGGCAGATGATGCCCGCAAGGCACTACTGCGTTGAAGCGCACAAAGATAACTTTTTTTTTGATTATGTCAAAACTAAATCCACCAATTTTACGATATTTTTTCAATTGGAGCCTGCGGGAGCCGACCGATGCGGCAACGCCGTAAAAATACCTACTTTTAGGTATTTGGGCATCTATGAAGTTGAAGTAATTTTGCATCGGATAATTATACAAGAAGCTATTGTTTTAAACGTTAAAACCAGCGCCGCCCCGGTTTGTGAAAACAGGAGCGGCGCTGTAATATTCGAGGGAAGGGCGCCCCTGCGGCACATCAGGGTGCAAGCGTGGCGCCACCGCCGCACGCATGCATCACACGCACGGCCACATTGTATTATTAACATAAATTTAGCCGGGTTAAAGTCCTGTTATTATAATTTTTTGTATCTTTGCGTGCTGAAAAACTATGGCAACGACAATAAAAAACAACGACAAAGCGATGATACCGGAGCCGGCTCTGCGCCGACTGCCGTGGTATCTGGCTTATGTCACGCTGCTTGACGAGCGTGGCATCGAATACGTGTCGTCGACAGCCATATCGCGAGAGCTCAACGTCGATGCGTCGCAGATAGCCAAAGACCTGTCGTTCCTCAACGTCAAGGGGAAGACGCGCATAGGCTACGAGGTGAAGCTCCTGTGCCATGAGCTACAGGAATTTCTGGGTTTCAAACGCCGCCACAACGCCGTTGTGCTCGGTGTAGGTTCGCTCGGAGGCTCGCTGATACATGACTCAGGCCTCGCCAATTACGGGCTCAACATAGTTGCCGGCTTTGACATAAACCAGAGCATCGTCGGCAAGACCGCATGCGGAGTCCCCATTCTCGACATCTCGTCGCTGGAGACGACAATAACGCGCCTCAACGTCGAAGTGGGCATAATAACCCTCCCGGTCGACCATGCTCAGGAGGGTGCCGACCGTCTTATAAAAGCCGGCGTCAAGGCTCTGTGGAATTTCACGCCCTACCGCATAAGGGCTCCACGCGGCATTGTAATCACCAACACTTCGATATACGCCCATCTGGCAGTGATGTACAACCGCCTCGAGTCCCAGAAACGTTTAGAAGAACATCCGTCATGAAAATACTTGAGCTGAGGGATTTCGGCAGCAAGGACAACGCTTCGCTGCCTACGCTTATTCTCACCACCGACTCGTCGGTAATCCGCGACAACCGTCCGGTATTCCTGCCTGAAATATCTCGCCGCTGGCGCTGCGACTTCTCTGTGGCCTATCTCATAAGCCGCCTCGGGAAATCGATAGCCGAACGGTTTGCGCCACGCTATTACGACATGATGACGCTATGCGTGCGCTTTGTTC
This sequence comes from uncultured Muribaculaceae bacterium, assembly GCA_947174635.1. Classification (GTDB taxonomy): domain Bacteria; phylum Bacteroidota; class Bacteroidia; order Bacteroidales; family Muribaculaceae; genus JAGBWK01. The sequence goes on along the minus strand of CAMWJS010000002.1, from coordinate 87,498 downwards.
CGGTCGACATAGTGTCGCCCGACGAGAACAGCGCCGAAAACTGGACTCCGTGGGCCACGGCATTTGACGGAGCACTCGCCATAGGCTCATGGACCGACTGCTCCCCAATAAAGACCGTCGACATCAACTCCCCGCAAAGCATCACATTCTCCAACGTCATCACTCCGGCAACCAAAGCGCTTAAACTCCTGAGCAAGGATATGATAATAAAGACCGGCGACATCATCATCCCCCCCTCCCCCCTCTTTTCGTGCGAAGTGAACATCGGCGACCGCATCGAGGCCTCGGTCAACGGAACGGAAGTATTAAAATTCAACATAAAATAAAATAGAATCAACAGCCCGCACCCCACGTCGGCAACAGCTGCGACACAATAAGTGCGGACATACAACGTTAATATATCTGCAACCATCATCTCTTCAGGAAATACATTTCTTCAACCATCAAACTGCAACAACACCAATGCCATACAGAATGAAAACACGTATATACGTATCTCTGCTCTGCGCCATCATAGGAGCCCTTTCGTCATCGGCAGTCGATGCCTCGCACTACGCATCATCATCCGTTCTATCATCGGGACGCTGGGTGAAAATACGCGTCAACGAGTCAGGCATACAGCAGATTACCAACGAACAGCTGCGCGAATGGGGTTTTGATGACCCGTCGGCCGTGACCGTATTCGGCTTCGGCGGTGTGGCCGGAGTGCCGGAACTGCTCGACGAGAGCATCCCCGACGACCTCCCGCAGCAACCGGTCGTATACCGCGACGACCGTCTGCTTTTCTACGGCGAATCGAACTACCGTCCGAACCTTGTGTACGCCTCGTCAAAACCGACACAGGTCACCGCATGCCCGGACGTGGAACGAAACCATGTTGCCGACGCCGGATATTATTTCATCACCGACTCACAGCCGGTGAAGCAGACTGAAATCATACGCTACAAGCCGATTGCCACGACGTCGTTCCTGCGCAAGCACTGGAGCATCTCGATGATTGAAGAGGAAGCGACCAATCCGACGCGCCAGGGACAGCTTTACTTCGGGCCCGACATATCGCAGGTCAGCGATACGCTGAAATTCTCGTTCCCGCTCAACGACCTCTATTCCACCTTGACATACACCAATGTGGTGTTCCACAACATACTTGTCGGGTCAGGCAACAACATGTCGTTTCTGCTCACGCATCCACGCCGTGGAGAGATAATCAACAAGACCATCAACCTCAACAGCAACAGCAAATACACAGCGTTCAACACCAATGCCAATCTGTCGGACTCATATCAGCAGCTGCCTATACCCGGCACATCCACGTCATTCGACGTGACACTGTCAAAATCCAGCAAATCCACATTCAACTACGCGGCCGTCGACCGAATGCTTCTGGCCTATCCCCGCAGCAACAAAATCGGAGCACACCCGTCATTGCTGATGTGTGACAGCGCGCTGAAGAGCGGCCAGGTAATAGAAGTCGCCGACGCCGACCCCGAAGTAATAGTCTGGAATGTCGACCGAGCATACAACGTGCGCCAGTACGAGTCAAGCTACAACTACGGCGGCCGCACGCTGGTTTTCGCCAGCGACGAAACCTACAGCATATCCAAATCGACCGACAAGGCTTTCCGCGCCATAGCATTCAACCCGACAAAAGACCATCTTCCGGTTGAATATGCCGGCGAGGTTTCAAATCAGAACATACACTCGTACGCCGTGCCCGATCTCGTAATTCTGTCGGCCGACGCATTCGTCGACCAGGCCGAACGTCTGGCCCAGATACACCGCGACCTTCTCGGACACGACGTCATAGTATTGCAGCAGGAGGAAATATTCAACGAATTTTCGTCGGGCACACCTTCATTGTGGGGCATACGAAAGGCAATGAAGATGTTCTACGACCGCAATCCGTCCAAGATGAAACACCTGCTGCTGTTCGGAGGCTCATTCTACGACAACCGCGGCCTCACCACCACCGGAGCGGCATTCAAGGAACGCGGCGTGCTGCTGCTCAACTACGGCACACCCTACCATGCGTCGATGTCGCTCGTCACCACGGGATACTCCTGCGACGCCTACTTCGGCATGCTCGGCGACACCCCTCCCACCTTAGAATTCATCAACAGCGTGCAGCATATAAATGTAGGCCGCATCCCCGCGCTCGACGCCACACAGGCAGCCAAGGCCGTCGACAAAATATACCAGTATCTGACCTATACACCTTCGTCAGACATATACCAGCGCGCACTCATCATTACCGACCACGGAGACAACCACCAGCACTTCACGAGCGGTGAAGTCACCGGAAAGTCATTCCTTGCCAACAATCCCGGCATGACCCTCATCAAAGGATACAGCGGCCTCTACCCTCTGAAAAACGGCAAGGCAATACCCGCCAAAAACGTCATAAAGCAAGCCCTTAAAAGAGGCGTGATGTATGTAAACTACACCGGCCACGGCAAGCCCGACTACATCGGTTCGTCAAATCTGTACCACATTTCGGATGTGCACGACACACGCTACGACTACTTCCCGTTCGCAATGCTCGCCACCTGCCAGGCCTATACCTTCGACCGCCTCGAGCTGTCGCTTGCCCAAGAGATGGTAATGCAGAACAACGGCGGTATGATCGGAGTAGTGGCCGCATGCCGCGAAGTATATCAGGTCCGCAATCAGAAATTGTCGGAGACCATGGCCGACATATTCGCAAAATCGCCTAAAGGCACCACTACCGGCGACATATTGCGCCTGGCACGCAATGAACTTCTTCTCAACAAGACATCAGGCGACAACGGCTTGATGGTCAACACTTCGTGCTATAACCTCTGTGGCGACCCCGCAATACCGCTCTTCTTCCCGAGCCACAAAATCACAATAGAAAGTGTAAACGGCGAGGCATACAATGCTCAGGAGGCCGGACATCCGATAACGCCCCTTGTCGAAAACACCATTACCGGATATGTCGAGGACCCGTCGAACTCCGGCACCCACTGGAAGACATTCAACGGCAACGTAATATTGTCGCTCTATGAATCGCCCATCGTGCGCAACCTCGTCACATTGGCCGGAGACACCGCAAAAAGTGTCTACACCGACGAAGACCTGCTTGTCGAAGCCATAGCCAAAGTCGTAGACGGTAAATTTACCGTCAGACTCACTCCCCCTATGCCGGTACGCACAGGCGACTTCAACCGCGCCACCATCACCGCAGTGCTTCCTGACAACAGCGAAGTGGCCACCACCTATACAAACGCCCTGGCGATTGACATCAATGCCGCACCGCAGACACCGTCAGACACTGAAGCGCCCGAAATCACAGAAATGTACATCAACACCCCGCAATTTGTCAACGGCGACATCACAAGCCAGAATTTCATACTGTATGCCACCGTAATCGACAATGGCAGCGGCATATACAATCCCACCGGCACCGTCGGTCCCACCTGCCGCATAAGCATCGACAACACCATGAACTATCCTGTGGTAGGCACTGCAATGACCAACAACGGCGACGGCTCGGTGAACATAGAGTATCCGTTCACATCGCTCAGCGACGGACGCCACTCACTGACGCTCTATATCTCCGACAACTCCGGAAACAGCGCTTCGCGCACCATAGAGTTCGTCATCAACAACACCGGAGCGAACGCCACTCTGGCCATTGAAGAGCAGCCAGCGCGCATTCAGGCCACCATCTCGCTCAACCACAACTTCACCGACACCCCTACCGGACGCCTCATTATAGAGGACGCCGAAGGCAACACCGTGTTCTCGCGTGCCGATGTAAGCTTCCCCTTCGAATGGGATCTGACCGACATGTCGGGCAATCTTGTCAAGGACGGCGTTTACCGAGCTTATGCCATTTGCACAGGAGGCAGCCTGCACGGCCACACGCCTAAAACCGACATAATCGTCATACAGAAGCCGTAAAAGCCTACCGACAGGCGGCACATACTTTTCAGGAGGGGATAAAATGCAAATTTATCCCCTCTATTACAATAAATTTTGTGATTTGGAGTTATAGTAATATATGAAAACGACTCTCATCAAACCGGTAATCCTCGGCACCGTCTGCCTGCTCCTGGCAGGAGAGGCTCGCGCCGACGACAATATCAAGAACGAGTTCAACCCTATAGAGACAGGTGTAACCTCGCTCTCCATAGCGCCCGACGCCCGCGGCGCCTCGATGGGCGACATCGGTGCCGCCACCGACCCTGATGCAAACTCCCAGTTCTGGAATCCGTCGAAATACGCATTCGCCTATTCGCAGGGCGGAGTCTCGCTCAGCTACACTCCGTGGCTCCGCAAACTCGTCAACGACATCTTTCTTGCAAACGTGTCGGGCTACTGGAAACTCGGCTCCAACGACAACCAGGCGGTATCGGCCACGCTGCGCTATTTCTCACTCGGCGAAGTAAATACCAACGACCCCTCGGGCATCACCACACAGAGCCTCAACCCATACGAGCTCGCCGTCGACGTGGGCTACTCGCGCAAGCTGTCGGAGAAATTCTCGATGGGTGTCGTATTCCGCTACATCTACTCCGACCTCGGTTTCTCCAACTCATACGCCGGCGACCAGACCGTGGGCGCATCGGCATTCTCGGCCGACATCTCGGGCTACTACACCACCTACCCCATTGTAGGGCGCAACGAGTGCCAGTGGTCATGGGGCTGGAATATATCGAACATCGGTACGAAAGTCAACTACAACAACGGCGAGGACCCCGCATTCCTCCCGACCAACCTGCGACTCGGCACCACATTCATGTTCCCTTTGGCCGACTACCACAACCTCGCCATATCGCTCGATCTTAACAAACTGCTCGTGCCGGCACGTCCGCGTGAAAGCGACTATGCCGACGACTCCGACGGCGAACGCGAATATCTCGACGCGCTTCAGGAATGGCAGGACATGTCGCCTATCTCCGGTATATTCAAGTCATTCTCCGATGCCCCCGGCGGCTTCAAGGAAGAGCTTCGCGAGATTACCTATTCGCTCGGTGCAGAATATTCCTACAACCAGCAGTTCTTCCTGCGTGCGGGCTACTATCACGAAAGCCAGTTCAAAGGCAACCGCCAGTATTTCGGCATCGGTGCAGGCTTCTCGCTCAATGTGCTCCGTCTCGACGCCTCATACATGATAGCCACCGCGCAGCAGTCGCCGCTCGACCAGACACTCCGCTTCTCGCTGACATTCGATATGGACGGCCTGCGGGAGATACTCGGCAAACGCAGATAGTTTAGTGGCAGGGACGCCGACATCATAATCAAAATTTGCGCTAATAATAACAATGACGCCTCTCCGAGGCTAATGTGTTTATACTTAGCCTGAGGGTGTTGCAGAACTCCAAAATTTCGGTTTGCGATGTAGGGACGCACGGCTCGTGCGTCCGGTAAAAGGTTAATAATCAGCACTGTTTTGCGGACGCACGAGCCGTGCGTCCCTACGTTTTGGAGTTCTGCAACACCCCCTTTCATCACAATCAGCATGTCTCCGACATGCCTTAACATGTTAGGTTCTGCAACAGACTCAGTGATTTTAAGTAGCAAAGGATAATACCACGGGGGCGAGACGCCCCCGCCCCGGTCAACTCTGCTTAAATCACAATCCGACAAGTATTATTGTACAATTTTTTATAGCATCATAAATCATAACTATGGATATACGCGTAGGAAACGGATTTGACGTGCACCGCTTCGCTCCGGAGCGGGAACTATGGCTATGCGGAGTAAAAATACCATTTGAGCTCGGACTTTTGGGCCACAGCGACGCCGACGTGGCGATACATGCGCTATGCGACGCGCTGCTCGGCGCACTCGCTCTGCGCGATATCGGCTACCATTTTCCCGACACGGCCGAGGAATACCGCGGTGTCGACTCGCGCGTGCTTCTGCGCAAGGTGGTCAGCATGATTGAGGAGCGCGGCTATTCGATATCGAATGTCGATGTCACCATCATAGCCCAGGCACCCAAACTTCTCCCCTACATCCCGCAGATGATAACCACTCTCGCCGACGACCTCGGCATCAGCGCCGACCGCGTATCGGTCAAGGCCACCACTACCGAGCGCCTCGGCTTCACAGGACGCAAGGAAGGCATCGCCTCCCAGGCCACCGCCCTGCTAATCAAAGCTCTGTAAACATAGTGCCAACACCGCGCTGACGGCCGAATCCGTAGGCCCTTCCATCGACAACACGACTCATTATCTCTGGAGCTTTTCACCGCTTGCCACTGACTACGACAAGAGGGGCGGAAACAGCACAGAGACAGCTGACTCATATAATACTGTCAGACCGGTCAGACGGGTCAGACAGGTCCGACAGGTCGGACGGAGATTGTGGGGATGATTTTGCTGGCTTGGCGCAGTTGCCGGAGATTGTGGGGATGGTTATGATTTGGGGGTGAGGGAGGCGAGGATGTTGCGGAGCTCCTCGTCGGTGGCGGTCAGGCGGTTGCGGCATTCGGCTATCAGTTCGGTGGCGCGGCGTGTCATCGCCGAGAGTTTGTCGATGTCGCAGTTGTCGCTTTGCATTTCGCGCAGTATGGCGTCGAGTTCGTTGACGGCATCGCGGTATGACATTTCCTTTACGTCGGTTTTCGATATTTCCATATTGCAATTTTATAGAGCAGGGATGCGGACACAATGTATCGTATCCCTGCTTTTGTTATTCAACTATTGATGTTATTTCGCCTGAGGCAAGTTGCGTGGTCAGACGTGTACCGCTCGCCACTGTTGCGGCGTCGGTCAGTATGCGTCCGTCGCAACGGGTCACTGAGTATCCGCGGGCGAGTACGGCCTGCGGCGACAGCGCCCTGAGCAGGCGGCTGTCGGCGTCAAGACGGTCGCGCTGTTTCGCCACGGCCATTTCCGCAGCACGTGCCAGCTGCGCCTCTGTGGCGTTGATTTTTTCTATGGCGGGAAGTATGCGTCGCGCGGTGATACCTGACAGGGCGCTTATGCTCGCACCGAGACGTGCGTCGGCATGACGCAAGGCATTGAGCGGGAACACCGAGATGACGCCTTCGAAATAGCTCAGCTGCTCCTTTTCGGCTGCCATCAGGTCGGTGGCGCGCTGCAGCAGAGCGCTGCCGATGGAGTTGAGACGGTTGAGAAGCGACTCGCCGCGCTTGATAAACCATTCGGCTGCCGCAGTAGGGGTCTTGACGCGGCGGTTGGCCACGTAGTCGAGCACGGTGATGTCGCGCTCGTGGCCTATGCCTATCATAACGGGCAGCGGGAACTGCGCCACTGCTGCGGCAAGGTCATAGTCCTCGAAGCATTGCAGGTCGAGCGACGCTCCGCCGCCACGGATGATGACGACACCGTCCCACCGGTCGGCCTCGGCGGCGATGCGCTCAAGAGCCGCAAGGATGGTCGGACGGGCCTTCTCTCCCTGCATCATAGCCTCGAAGAGCTTGACCGTGAAACGAATGTGCGGCTCATTGCCGTAAAGCTGATTGAGGAAGTCGCCGTAGCCTGCGGCGTTGGGCGAAGATATGACAGCGAGGCGCGTAGGCACGTCGGGCCATGCAAGGCTCCGGTTCAGGTCGATTACCCCCTCGCGGGTAAGGCGGTCGATAATCTCTTTGCGGCGTCGCAGCAGGTCGCCCATGGTATAGGCCGGGTCAATGTCCGAGGCGATTACAGAAAGTCCGTAGAGTTTGTGAATGCTCGGAGCGACGCAGACTTTGACTTTAAGTCCGTTGGCGAGCGGTTGCCCTGTGCCGCCGAGAAACTTGGCGTTAAGACTGTTGAACAGGTAGTTCCAGATGCGCAGCGGTATTTTGGCAAGGGGACGCCCCTCGTCGTCCTTTTCGACAAGGTCGGCATAGCAGTGGCCACCGCGCAGGCCGAAGTCAGACAGCTCGCCGACGACCCATACGTCGGTGACCTGAGGCACTTTGACAAGTTTCTGCAGGAGGACGCACAGCTGCGATATCGTCATCGACTTGCCGTCGGCATGTCCGTCGGCAGCAACAATTTCCGTATTGCGGGGTAACTGGCTCATCGCTTCACCGGTTTGAATGATTTGCCCGACCATACATAGTCGAGCCGCGGTGCAAGAGCCTCTTTCACTTTATCGGCATTCTCGACCGACACATATCCCGAGGTCTGCGGCGTAAAGGACAGTGTGGCCGTGTCAGGATTGTACTGCGCGTCGGCCATCAGGAACGGAAGCGCATTCTCAATCTCGCGCATACGTTCGGCAGAAACCTTGCCGACCCAGTCGGCAAGTGCGGGAGTGCGCAGCAGCTTGCGTGAGTCAAGCGGCTTCCAGCGTGAGTCATAGAACGATATTACGGCATCGGTATCGGGAGTGTCGACACGGTCGATTACCATGATTACCGACGATTTTCCGTACGGCAGAATGGCAAACGTGATGCTATGGGCCTCTCCGGTAGCGATAGTGACGGTAGAGCCTGTCATTTCGGTGATTACAGCGTCCTCACCCATCTTGTTCCTGACCGTACGCGCCACGCCGTTCTCATAATAGTCAAGCATGTCGAGAAGGGTGGAAGCATCGATTGTGAGCAACACTTTTTCAGGAGCGGTAGTCACAACGCTGCGCGGCGTCATCTGCGCCGACATCGAAGCAACGCCCAACAGGGCAACCAATGAAATAAGAAACCGTAACATCGTTAAATTTTATCGTTAGTCCGCCCGACGTCCGGGGAATTACCTCCACTGGACGCCGTCGGCGGGTTATGTTTGCAAATATGATTATTTTTTTCGGGATTTCCTACCTGCGCCTTTCCCTTTTTTATCGAAGAAGGGATTGGGAGCGTCACCGTTTCGGCTCTCACGCGCCTTTCGTGTGGCGGCACGCGCATAGTCTTTGTCAGCCTCAGCGATTTCGCTATACACGCGTTTTCCCATGAAGTCAAGCCCTTTGAGCGCATGCACCACCCGCTGGGCGTCTTTCTTCTTTATGTCGAACAGCGAATAGCCCGGCATGAGGTCGATGCGTCCGACATCGACACGCGCGCCCTCGATGGTCTTGTTGAGCATGTCGATGAGATTGCCGGCGTAGAAACCGTCGTTCTTGCCGAGATTGATGTAGACGCGCTCCATACCCTTTTCGGCGGTACGGCGGTCCTTCTCCTTGTCGGTGCGGGGAGCGGCTTTCTCTTTTTTCTCTTTCCTGGCAGGCTTCTCGTCGATGAAATCGATGGAAGGAGCATCCTTGTAGTAGTCGAGAAGGCGCTGGAACTCAAGTGAAAGCACACGGCGGATGAGGTCCTCGGCAGTGAGCCAGCCAAGTTTCTTGATGACACCGGGAAGATATCGCTCCATCTCGGCCTCGTTGACCTGCACTTTCTCGATGCGGTCGGCAAGCGAATAGAGCTGTTTCTCGATAATCTGCTCGGGAGTCGGCACCTCCTTGCGTTCGAACTTCTTGCCGATGATGCGCTCGATGTCGCGCAGGCGTCCCTTCTCGCGGGAGTGGATTATGGCTATCGACACGCCGGTCTTGCCTGCGCGGCCCGTACGTCCGGAGCGGTGGGTATAGACGGCGGTATCCTCGGGGAGTCCGTAGTTGATGACGTGGGTCAGGTCGTCTACATCAAGTCCGCGTGCAGCCACGTCGGTGGCTACAAGTATCCTAACCACGCGGTCGCGGAATTTCTTCATCACGATGTCGCGCTGCTGCTGCGAAAGGTCGCCGTGCAGCGCCTCGGCATTGTAACCCTCCTGACAGAGGCGGTCGGCAATCTCCTGAGTGTCGCGGCGGGTGCGGCAGAAGATGATGCCGTAGATATTGGGCGAATAGTCGACGATGCGTTTGAGCGCGAGGTATTTGTCGCGCGCGTTGACCATATAGTAGACGTGCTTCACATTAGTGGCGCCCTCGTTGCGTGTGCCTACGACAAATTCCACCGGGTCGTGCATATATTTTTTAGCTATCTTTCCGATTTCGGCGGGCATCGTTGCCGAGAACATCAGCATCTTGCGCTCCGAAGGCACATGGTCAAGGATTTCGTTGATTGAGTCGAGAAAGCCCATGTTGAGCATTTCGTCGGCCTCGTCGAGTATGACGGTGTGGACGTCGCCGAGTTTGGCGACACCGCGCTTGATAAGGTCAATGAGACGTCCCGGGGTGGCGACTATGATCTGCACGCCTCCACGCAGCGAGCGCATCTGGCTCTCGATACTCGAACCGCCGTAGACAGGCAGCACCTTGACATCGGGAAGATACTTGGAGAAGTCGGCCAGGTCAGATGCTATCTGAAGGCACAGTTCACGCGTCGGGGCGAGGATAAGAGCCTGCGGCGTGTGTTTTGTCGGATCGATGCGCTGTAGCACCGGCAATCCGAATGCGGCGGTCTTGCCCGTACCGGTCTGAGCCAGCGCCACGACGTCACCCTCTTTACTGAGCAGATGGGGTATCACCTGCGCCTGCACCGGCATCGGCTGCTCAAAACCAAGTTCTTCAACAGCCTTCAACAGCGGCTCGCTTACTCCTAATTCTTCAAATGTCATTTTGTATAAATTTTTATTTTTTAAGGAAATCCGCCGCGCCAATAATCACTATCGGCCTGCAAACGGAAATATCATACAAAGATACAACAACTTACGTTAACTTTCTCCCTAAAAACAAATATTTTTCACCGGGATGGTATATATAAGTCTTATATTTGCGCTTTATTACAGAGCTTATACGCAAATCCACAAAGAATTATTGAGAAAAAGAGGGAAATGCGGATACTTTGATATTATTAACGATTTTTTTTGGAAAGGTATCATTCAATTTATTAACTTTGTCGGTTGAATTTGAATTTGTCACATTCGCCTGCGGCTTCCTGACGGGAGCCGGTTCATAACACACTGCCACAGTGTGTATAATAGAAAACATCAATGATAAATCTCACCATCGACCGAGGCAACACCACGACCAAGCTGGTGCTCTGGGAGGGCACGGAGCCGACATCGACATCGACACTATTCAATGCCGACAACGGCACTCTTCTCCGGGCTATCGGAGAACTGACATTCGACCGCGCCGCAATCTGTTCGGTGGCCGGTCCGATTGACGGACTTGAGGATATGCTCGGCCAACGCGGCATCCGGCTGCTGACGCTGACCGCATCGACTCCGCTTCCGACCGGCAACATGTATGCCACGCCCGAGACTCTGGGCGTAGACCGCATCGCAGCCGCCATCGGCGCGCATACCCTCTACCCCGGCCGCGAGCTTCTCGTGGCAGACATAGGCACCTGCGTCACCTACGACCGCATCGATGCCGAGGGCAACTTCATCGGAGGCAACATAGCTCCGGGCATAGGCATGCGCCTGCGTGCCATGCATACCTTCACCAAAGCGCTCCCGGAAGTGGCAAGCGTAGGCGATACGCCGAGATGCGGCACATCGACCGCCACCGCCATGCGTTCGGGCGCATTCTACGGCGTTGTCGCCGAGGTGGCATATTATCATTCGCTGATGGAGGGCAAAGGGCTCACCCTGCTCACCGGAGGCTGGAGCGAGCGGGTCGCGCAGGCTCTCGACTTTGACGCGCAACTTTGCCCGCTGCTTGTAAACAGAGGTCTAAACAGAATATTGCAATATAATGAAAAAAATCCGCTTTAACACGGTACTTATGGCCCTGGCCGTAGCGCTGGCATCAATCTGCGCAGGCTCTGCAACGGCCCAGAACAATGTTGTGTCGCCCTACTCCCGCTTCGGCTACGGCACGCTCAACGACCATGCGTCCTCCACGCAGCGCGCTATGGGAGGGATTGGTTACGCCATGAACAACGGTCGCCAGATCAACTCAATGAACCCCGCATCATATGCTGCCATCGACACCCTGACATTCCTCTTCGACATGGGCGTTGACTTGAAAAGCGTCAATCTCAAGCAGGGCAATGAGTCGGGCAACAAGCTCACCGGAGGTCTGGACTATCTGTCGATACAGTTTCCTCTTGGCAAATACATGGGCGGAAGCGTCGGTTTCCTCCCCTACTCCGAAGTGGGATATGCTTTCGGCGAAGAGATTGTCAACGGCGAAGAGGCCCATCAGGGCAGCGGCTCAATCAACGAGCTTTATGTAGGAGTCAGCGGCAAGCTGTTTAAAGGATTCACTGTCGGCGCCAACGTCTCATACCTGTTCGGCAATCTTATAAACGATACATATCTGACCACCGACAACTCTTCGACCACACTATTCGAGAGAGTGCTCGAGGTGCGTGACTACGACCTGCGGTTCGGTGCTCAGTATTCGGTCAACATAGGGTCGAAGCACCGCGCTACTCTCGGTGTGGTCTACTCTCCCGGCAAGGATTTCCGCGGCAAGACCTACGGCGTATATTACGACGTGACCACGACTTCAAACAAGCCCGACACAGTGGGATACACCCATCTGAAAGGCAACTATTCGCGTCCGGCGACATTTGGCGCCGGCCTCAACTATCAGTGGAACAACCGGCTGATGGCCGAAATCGACTTCACATACCAGCCGTGGCGCGATGCCAAGACAGCTGTGCTCGATGGCTTCGAGGCGACAAAATTCGACAACCGCTGGAAAGTGAACTTCGGACTCCAGTATATGCCCGACCCCCGCGGCAGCTATCTCAAACGCGTGCGCTACCGTGCGGGTGTGCTCTACAACCGCGATTATATCATGGTAGGCGACAACAATGTCAATGATATCGGCGTGTCATTCGGTTTCGGACTGCCCACTCCCGTCAACCGCTACACCAAGACTGTGGTGAACCTCGGATTCGAATACCGCCGCCGTCAGTCATCGCCTGTCAAACTCGTGACAGAGAACTATTTCCAGATAACACTGGGCATCAACTTCAACGAACTCTGGTTCTGGCAGAACAAGATTCAGTAGCCGGCACGAAGAGCATCGCATAAACGAAACTGCAGCAGGCATGTCGAAATCCTTCAAAAAATTTTTGCCGCAAAAAAAACGCTGGTGGGCACTTATCGTGATTGCCGCCATCGGCGTCATGATTGCTACCGGCAAGAAAGAGGAGGAGACCGCCACACCTGTCGACTACGACCCGGAGACAACCCCAACGATGTATACCTCCGACGCCACTTCCTATGTGTCGGACTCCGGATACACGCGCTATTACATAGAGACAACGCAGTGGTATGTGTTTGACGAGGCGAAAGAGCCCAACTGGAAATTTCCCGAGGGTCTGTACGGCGAGAAGTTTGACAACGACATGGGTGTTGTCGCCACGTTTGAATGCGACTCGGCGATATACCTGAGCGTACAGAAGCTATGGGAACTTGTGGGCAACGTGCGCATCAACAACGAATATGGCGACAGGTTTCTCACCCAGCATCTCTTCTGGAACACGGCCGACCACAAGATGTACTCCGACTCGTTCATACACATCGAGAAATCGGACCGCATAATCGAAGGCTACGGTTTCATATCTGATGAACGCATATCGGACTATGTGGTGCACCGTCCGTCGATGATAATACCTGCGAGCGAACTGAACCGCGACCGCAACGCGGAAACGGAAGCCGAGCCCGACAGTGTGGCAGCCGCCCCGGCCGATTCCATGGCAACGGGAGTGGCACGCCGCCGTCCGCCCAGGCCACGCAACGGCTACACGCCGACACCGGCGCCGGCGCCGGTAACTCCGGGAGGACACATCCCCGGCAGCCGCAACACCCGTCAGGCAAATCCGCAGCAACGCACTCCGGTACCGGGCTCCCTCGAACGCGTAAAGGCAATCAATGAGATACAGGAAGTCAGACTCTCGGAAGAAAAAGCTGTACCCGCTCAACACCCATCCAAAATGAAATAAGATAAAATATGGTCACCTGGATAATCATCACCCTTGTCTCACTCATATTCTCGGCGCTCTTTTCGGGTGTCGAAATCGCATACGTCACCTCCGACCGTGTGCGCACCGAGCTTGATGTAAAGATGGGAGGACCTATCAGCCGCGCCCTCAACATCTTTTACCGGCATCCCGAGTTTTTCATCTCGACCATCCTCGTGGGCAACAACATAGCCCTCGTAATCTATGGCATGGGATTCGCTAAATTTCTCGAGGAACCGCTTATCGAGGCCGGTGTCGGCGAATTTCCCGTGCTTCTGATACAGACACTCGTATCGACCGGAGTGATATTGCTCGCCGGAGAGTTTTTCCCTAAAACAATATTCCGCATCAATCCCAACGCGTCGATTAAATTTTTCGCGCTTCCGATGCTCGCCATCTACGCGATACTCTACCCCATATCACTGTTCACGACATGGCTGTCGAGAGCTATGATGAAGCTATTCGGCGTAAGCGACGAACAGGCAGCGTCGGGACTCCTCTCGGTAGGCGACCTCAACCAGTATCTCGAACGCACCATCGACGATGTGGAGGAAAAGAAGGAGACCATCGAGAACGAAGTAAAGATATTCCACAATGCCCTCGACTTCTCAAGCACACACCTGCGCGACTGCATGACTCCGCGCAACGAGATATTCGCCGTCGACATCGACCGCGTCGACCGCGAGGAGCTTTGCCGTCTGTTCACCTCGTCGGGACGGTCGAAACTGATTGTATACAAGGAGGATATCGACAATATCCTTGGATATATCCATGTGTCGGAACTGTTTCACACCGACATAGACTGGCGCACACGGCTCAAGGAGGTGATATTCTCCCCCGAGACAGTGCTCGCCAACAAGATGATGCGCCGCCTGCTGTCGGAAAAACGTTCCATAGCGATAGTAGTCGACGAGTTCGGAGGCACATCAGGCATGGTGACGCTCGAGGACCTCGTGGAGGAAATTTTCGGCGACATACAGGACGAGCATGACCATGCACGCCTGACCGCACGACGCCTTCCCGACGGCTCATACGAGTTCTCCGGCCGCATCGAAATCACCACCCTCAACGACACATTCCATCTCGACATACCCGAGGACGACGAATACCAGACCCTCATGGGCTATATCCTTCACTCCACGGGAGCCATACCCGAGGAGGGAGAGGTAATCATACTTGAAAACCTGCGCTTTGAAATACTCCGAAAGAGCGCCACACGCCTCGAACTAATCGGTGTGAAAGAGATGGGGGACGAAAACACCGAACAATGAAAAAATCTCCGATCTACACCCGCACCGGCGACAAGGGCATGACCTCGCTTGTCGACGGAACGCGCACACACAAGAACTGTGTGAGAATAGAAGCCTACGGCACTGTCGACGAACTCAACTCATTCATAGGAGTTCTGATAGCATCAGAGCCGCTGACCGAGGCCGACCGTACACTGCTCACCGACATACAGGCGCGCCTGTTCGACATAGGCAGCTATCTCGCCTCGGGCAATGCCGAAATGTCGGAAAGACTTACCCCCGACCTTGAAGTATCATTGCAGGCGCTTGAGGATGCAATAGACGTCATTGACAGCGAGGTGCCGCAGGTCAACACATTCATACTGCCGCAGGGCGCGCCGTCGGCGGCCGCAGCACATGTGGCAAGAGCAGTGGCACGCCGTGCCGAACGCTGCATACTGACATTCAACGATGAGCTTGCAGCGCATGCCGCAGAGGAGGGTAACACCGCCCTGCACGGCGTGGACAGCAACGTGTTGAAATATATCAACCGCCTGAGCGACTACCTGTTCATACTCAGCCGGCATTGCAACCATATAGCCGGCGTGGCCGACATCTGCTGGCATCCGGCGAAACCGAAAACACAGTCCGGACAATAAACAATCGGCCCGTATGATTCTTGACATCGTATATCTCGTAGCCGGCATGGTGCTCATACTCGTGGGTGCGAATGCGCTCACTGACGGCGCTTCAGCCATAGCCCGGCGCTTCGGCATCTCCGACCTCGTGGTCGGGCTTACCGTGGTGGCATTCGGCACATCGACCCCCGAACTTGTCATCTCGCTGCTGTCGGCAGTGAAGGGCAACACCGGACTTGCAGTCGGGAATGTGGTCGGCTCCAACATTTTCAACATTTTCGCAATCATCGGCATCACCGCCCTGGTCCGCCCCATAGTCATAGAGCGGTCGGTTATGACGCGTGAGATACCGATGGTGCTGATTTCGTCGCTCGTGCTTCTCGTGATGGGTAATACCGGACTGCTCGACGGAGGGGGCGCGTCAATGCTGACCCGCAGCAACGGCCTGATACTGCTGGTGTTTTTCGGTATATTCATGTGGTACACTTTCGCTACATCAAAAAATGCCGCACCCGACGAACCGGTCAGCGTCAACGCCTCGGGCAAAGGGCAGTTCAAGCCTGCCAAAGCCGTGCTATGGGTCATCGGCGGACTTGCCATGCTCGTTGTCGGCGGCGACCGCTTCGTAGCAGGCGCTTCGGGGATAGCCTCAATGGCGGGCATCAGCGACGCGGTAATCGGACTGACAATAGCCGCGGCCGGGTCATCGCTGCCCGAGCTCGCCACATCGATAGTGGCGGCACGCAAAGGCCGCACGTCGATGGCCGTAGGAAATGTCATCGGCTCAAACATATTCAACATATTTCTTGTGCTGGGCGCCAGCGCCACCGTGCATCCCCTGGCCTTCGGCACTATCGGCAATGTCGACCTGCTGATACTGACAGCCGCCTCGGTATTGTTTCTTGCCTGCGGGTGGCTCGTGGGGAAACGCACTATCACCCGCGGCGAGGGCGCACTGTTCGCCCTGTGCTACGTCAGCTATATCACATATCTGGCAATCAATGCCTGACCGAACCCCATAAAACTCCGTAATACCTCAACAACAACATAATGGACCGAAAAAATATACACACCGCCGATTTTCTACATGGTTTCAATCCGATGTGCGTGATAATTGCCCTCAGCCTGCTGATGCTGGCCGCCGTCATATATCTCAAAGGGACTGTGGTGTATAACGCCGACACCGCCTCTTACGTAAGTGCCTGGAACGAATGTTACAGCCATGGAGAAATCGACCTATTCCGCACTCCGGTCTATCCGGTGCTCATAGGCATCGGCCGACAGCTTTTCGGAGCCGACTACTGGGGCGTTTTCCCCACGTTGGTGCAGATCATAGTGTTTTATGGCTGCGGCCTGACATTCAGCAAGATGATATTCGGAGTCATATCTAACCGCCGCGCGGCATGGTTTACGGTATTGCTCTATTTCATCTTCTATCCCATAATAAACATGCTCAATGTGCTCGGCACGGAGGCTCTGGCGTTCAGCCTGACTTCACTGTGGGTGTACTGCGTCTGGCGTTTTCTCCAACGCGCCCGCTGGAGCTACGGCATCGGCATCGCGCTGCTTACGGTGACTGAAATCATGCTGCGCCCGTCGCTGCTTATCCTTGCCATGGCAATAGTCGGCCTCGCAGTGGCCGGTGTGTTTATCCGGCATTACCGCCGGAGCGTGCTGCTCCTGCTGCTGACACTGATTCCTTCCGGTATCGTCTACAAGGTGTATGTGGACGAAATGGAGCGGCTGTCGGGAATGCCTACAATTTCAGTGGTGTCGGTCTACAACAATTACTACATGGCGCGGCAATATAATGATATATTCCCCGAACTGCTCCCCGACAATCCCGAGGCCATAGAGGTGATGCGCCGCCATCAGAAGGAGGGCGACAGGCTGTCGCTCGAATATCTGCTCAAGCTATGGGCCGAAATAACCGAGATTGAGGAGAACCATATCATGAGCTATCCGGAGATGAACGACTATGCCATGGCTATGAAAAAGGAGTATCCCGGCTTGTGGTACGGATATATCGGGCGCCGCATCGCTGACAGCCTCATAGGAGGGCCGGCAATCAAGAACCTGTGCAACTATCTGGTGGTGACGCTTTACACGATATTTTTCATCATCGTCTGGATAAAGTTGCGAAAGTTCTCGCTCCTCAATTTCCTGACTCTTATGATTGGCGGAGGGAGCCTGCTGTCGTTGTTTCTTTACGCACAAAATGACTTCGGGCGACTGATGCTGCCGACTTCTGCCGTGCTCATACTGATGGGAGGGCAGTTGCTCAACTGCCTGCGGCTGCACCCGCTGTCAATAAGTATTTGCAGATTTTTTTAAAGCAGTTGCCATTTGTGTATGGCGGAGGTGCTGCAGAACTTCCAGATATTATATCAGTGCAGGACCGGATATTTAGCGATGCACCACCCTCAGTCCGGCCGTTTGGTTGCATATTCCGGGCGTTAATATACGGGAATAACAATTTCCTGGTATTGCTGCTTTGTATGATAAATTTGCTTTTTTGCGTCATCACTGGTTGCGCAACACTTAAACTGTAACAACATTGTGACATCGTGCGCCGGGAAAGCACCTTTGCATGTTACTAATTTTTAGGCATTTACGCCCCCGCAAAATTCAGTCTATTTTTTTGACAATTTTTTTTCTATTTTATTTTGTCGAGAATATATATCTTTGCGGCCGCAATGAGAAAATCATGACACGATTTTAATTCCAATCTAGGTACGATTCTGGCAATCTCAATCGTCAACTAACTATCTACGCTTGAAAACCATACTATAGGATATGTTAGCACAAAAATACAAACTGAAACTATGCCTGCCGATATTTTTGTCGGCACTTGCATCAGGCATCAGCGCCCAAACCGCAGCTATCAAAACCAACCTGCTTGACGATGTGGCTTTGAATGTCAATGCCGGTGTGGAGGTCGGGGTAGCACCCCAATGGACTATTGATGTGCCGGCAAGTTTCAATGCCTGGACCCTAAGCCATGACCGCCGTTGGAAGCACTGGTACATACAGCCTGGTTCAAGATACTGGTTCTGTGACCGTTTCGCAGGACATTTCGTAGGCATGCACGCACATGGAGGCCAATACAACATAGGCGGTATCGACGGCAAAATCAATCTGCTCGGCACTGATTTCCGCAAGCTTAAAGACTCCCGCTATCAGGGCTGGTTTGTCGGCGGAGGCATAAGCTACGGCTACGCCTGGATTATCAACCGGCACTGGAACATCGAGGGCGAGATTGGAGTGGGATACTCCTATACACGCTACGACCGCTTCAGATGCGCCGGATGCGGCAAGAAGATAGCCGCCAACCAACCGCACAACTATGTTGGACTGACCAAGGCGACTGTCAATATCGTCTATATATTCTAAGTAAATCGTAAGAATTACTTAATCAAAGCTGATTTATGAAAAAGTTAATTATCACTATATTGGCTGCCGCAGCCCCGATATTCGCCATGCAGGCACGGGAGATAGTCGACAACGTGACTGTGGGAAGCTATGACATGGAGCGTCACGGACGCTATCTGCAGCTTGATTTCGAGATCGGACTTGACAGCCTCAAAGTGGCGTCAAACCAGCGCGTGCTCCTTACCCCGCGTCTTGTCAACGGAAATGACTCCGTGTCACTGCCGGCTGTGGCAGTATACGGACGCCGCCGCTATTATTACTATCAGCGCAACTATCCCGGCGAGATTATGTCGGGAGCTGCCGCGATGACATTCATGGCCAAGGACAAACCTGCTTCCATAAATTACCACGAACTTGTCGATTACCGCGACTGGATGGATGGAGCCACCCTCACCCTGCAACGCACCGACGAAGGGTGCTGCCGCAAGCAGTCGCTAAACAGATACGGACACATCGGGCGCTACAACGAGTTATTCTTCCCCGAACTGGTTTATCTAAAACCGGAAGGCAAACTTGAGAAACGCCGTTCGCTATCGGGAAGCGCCTACATCGATTTCCCCGTCGACCAGACCGTCATCTATCCAGACTACCGCCGCAACGCCATAGAGCTGGCACGCATAAACCATACCATCGACACCATACGCAACGACCGCGACGCCACCATCGACTCGATATGGCTCAAAGGATATGCCTCTCCCGAAAGCCCATACGCCCATAACACCGAGCTGGCCATCGGGCGAACCGAGGCACTTACGGACTATCTCCGCAAGCTATACCGTTTCGATAATGTCGAGATGCTCACCGATTATGAACCGGAGGACTGGAAGGGGCTGCGAAAATTCGTCGCCAACTCCAACCTTGACAACCGCGACGGCATAATCGCACTGATTGACAGCGATATGGAGCCAGATGCGAAAGAGGCTAAAATCAAACGCCTCTATCCCGACGACTACAAATTCATGCTCCAGCAGTTCTATCCGGCATTGCGCCACACCGACTATCGTGTCAGCTACGTCATACGCTCTTATTCCGACCCAGTGGAGATACTCCGGATAATGAAGAAAACGCCGCAGAAGCTCGACCAAAACGAATTTTATGTGGCAGCTGGAGCGCTTGAACCGGGCACAGACGAGTTCACCGAGGTATTCGAGACCGCCGTCAAAATGTTTCCTGACGACCCCGTAGCCAACCTCAACGCCGCCAATGCAGCCATACGCCGCGATGACTTCACTACAGCCGAACGCTATCTCGACAACGCCGGCACCTCGGCGGAAGTTCTCTATGCGCGGGCTGCTATCGCCATACGCCGCAAAGATTATGCGACTGCTCACAAATATCTGACATTGGCAAAAGACGCCGGACTGGCACAGGCTGCCGCGACTCTCGACGAGCTCAATGAACGCACCCGCCACTGAGCGGCACCCGCCACGGGACACACAAACCAAGAACAATAACAAATCAACTTATTACTTACAATTTAACAATCGAACATCTAATGAAAAAAGCATTATTTATCGCGCCGATGATGGTTGCCGTCCTTGCAAGCTGCTCAAGCGACGAGCCAACCGTAGACAACGGCACGCAGGAGGGCATGAGCAGTTTTCTGTCAGTTAACCTGGTAAACACTCCCTCTATGCCCATTGGTCGCGCCACCGGCGATGCGGGGAACTATGAAGACGGCATAGGCAACGAGAACAAAGTGAACACCGTACGTTTTTATTTCTTCGATGCCGACGGCAACTCCGCTTTTGTCAAGAACGGCACAGCAAGCTACCTCGACTGGACACCCGCCGGAGATGAGGCCGGAGATGCCCCCAATGTCGAGAAAACACTCACCGCAACTCTGATAATCAACACCAAAGAGGGAGACAAAGTGCCCGCATCCGTAATCGCCGTAGTCAATCCCTCGTCAACACTTCTCAACCAGACAGTAAGCACCATCGACGGTCTCAATGATATTGTGGCCGACCACAGCGCCGCCGACGCGTTCGTGATGAGCAATTCGGTCTATTCGCGCGGAGGAAGCAAGATGGAGGCTGTAAGCGTGGCCGGCCATCTGAGCTCAAGCGCCGCCGACGCCATCAAGAACCCCGTCGACATATACGTGGAGCGTGTCGTAGCCAAAGTGCGCCTGTCGATATCCGACGAGCTTATACAGAGTAACGGCCTCATTTCAACAGGCAAAGACAAGTCAGGCAACGAATACACCTTCGACGGGGAAAAAATCTATGTGAAATTCCTCGGATGGAACGTTACCGCCACCGCCGACAAGTCTTACCTGATGAAGAGCATCAACCCGGCTTGGGCCAACAACCTCTTCGGAACCAACGACTGGAACTACTCACCCTATTTCCGTTCGTTCTGGGCTGTAAACCCCGCATCACTCAATTACGGCTACTTCAAGTTTGACAAAGAGGCCGGAGCCGCCAACATGCTTCCCTTCGAAGTAACCGCCGACGCCAACAACTGGACATACATACAGGAAAACGCCGCAAGCGACTTCAACACCGGCGCCAACCCCGTCAATCCTACAAAAGCCATCATCGCCGCCCAACTCGTCAACGAGCAGGGAGAGCCGATGGAATTCGGCGAATGGGCTTCAGTAAAATATTCCGTAGCCGATCTGAAGAAAGCCATGCTGGCAAGCTCAAACCTCTATAAGGTGACTGCCGGCGAAACCGAGACTACATACAATGCCATCACAACCGATGATGTCGAACTCGTGACCGCCGAGGCCCTCGGTGTGGCGGATAAAGAAACCCCCGGACGTTACCGCGTGTATCTGCAGCTCACCGAAACGGCAAAGGCAGCCACTTGGCAGATGGGATCGGAGAAGGACACTCCAGCCACTGACGCCGACAAAGTGCTCAAAGACCTTGGCGCAGCCCAGGTGTGGGAGGAAGGATACACCTACTATTACTTCGACATACAGCATATAGGCACCGGCGAGACAGGCAACATCGGCGTGGTGCGCAACCACCTCTATGACGCCGTAATCAACACCCTCAACGGTCTCGGCACTCCGGTCTATGACCCCGACCAGACAATCTATCCCGAGAAGCCCGAAAACGACGGCACCTATATCGCCGCACGCATCAATATCCTTTCATGGCGTTATGTCTATCAGGACATCGACCTTGACTGGAAATAACCATAATAATACAGATATAATCCAAAACTAACCTGAACCTCCTGATTTAATCCTATCCGAACACCAATCTAACATAGTACCAACGACGGGCGGAAGTATCTCCGCCACGAGCCGAGACTGCCGCCCGTCTATTTTTTTCACTTTCGATATCAACCACATCCGAACTGTCATTTCACAGTCCGGAAGGCTCCTCCGCAGCCCCGAAAGGGCACCACTTCACTATAACTATGACAACAATCTGACCCTACGGTCACCAAAATATATATTCCACCAACGCCAAATACAAGAACAGACGGCCTATATGAAGCTTTTACAATATATCAGGATCCACGGACTCGCAGCAGCCATAATGATTAACTCACTCATGGCCCTGTCATCATGCGACAATGCCATATATGACGACGAGGGAGACTGCTCGGTGACCTACAGGCTCAAATTCAGGTATGACATGAACCTGAAATGGGCCGACGCATTTGCAAGCGAAGTCAATTCGGTAAACGTATATGCATTCGACCTTGACGGGATACTTGTGTGGGAGAAAAGCGACAGCGGCGAAGCTCTCGCCACAGACGGCTACAACATGGTGCTTGACCTTCCGGCAGGCGACTATGAGCTTGTCGCATGGTGCGGTCTCTACAATCCACAGTCGTCTGAAGAGTCGTTTGAAATACCGCATACAACTATTGGCCGCACCACAATCGATGAGCTCACCAACCGCATGAGGCGTGACATCGACGCTGACGGCAACCACTCGAGCCGGCGCAGGCTCGACTTCATGTTCCACGGCCGCATAAATGTCAGCCTTCCTGCCAATGACGACGGCGGAGACTACACTTACACCATGCCTCTGACCAAGGACACCAACCACATACGCATCATACTCCAGCACCTCTCGGGCGAAGACCTCGATGCCGACGACTTCACCTTCACCCTTGAAGATGACAACGGATATCTCTCCCACGACAATTCAATCATTGCCGACAACAGCATAACCTACCGTCCCTGGGCCACGACATCAGGCACAGCAGGTGTAGGCAAGGACGATATCGACGATGCCCGTAGCCGCGCAATCATCAGCGTCAAAGGCGCCATAGCCGACTTCACAGTCAGCCGCATGATGGCCGATCACAAACGCAAGATGAAACTCACCATAACCAATGACGAAGGTGAGGTTGTGGCCCGCGTGCCGGTAATAGACTATGCCCTGCTGTCTAAAACATATTATGAGGAGGCCTACCGCCACCCTATGACCGATCAGGAATTTCTCGACCGCGAGGACGAGTATGTGCTCACCTTCTTCCTTGACCGCAACAACAAATGGCTCAGCGCATCTATATTGATACACAGCTGGCATATAGTATTGTCGAACATAGATCTCGACTGATAAATCACCCGGCATCATCAACATAACCAATGCATATAACCCGATACATACGCAATACCAAAACCTTAGCCCGGGCAGTCCTGACGACGGTCATAGGCATGTCTTTGGCGTCATGTTCGACTGCCGAGGAGCCCGACAGCCACGCTACCGAAGGCAATTTCAGCCTGAGCCTTCAGATTGAGGTCGACGATGCCAGCATGCGCTGTGTGTCGAGAGCGTTGCCTGACGATGGCTCCTATACCCCGGGCAACGCATTTGAGAACTACATAAGCCTTGGAGCCGGGGACAACCGCCCTGACCTGAGAATATACCTTGTCGACGAGGTGACCGACGAGATTATCCACGAATTTGTCGACATGAAGGTACGCATAGCGGCCGTTGCCGACGATTACCGCCGCTACGCGCTTGACCTATATGTCGACGGCGCCCTCTATCCGCTGCTCAACGGACGCTCGGTCAAGGTGCTTATGCTGGCTAACTGGCGCAGATATCCCGCGGGAACAGTCGGCAGAAACCTTGACGAGATGCTGCACGACACATCGGCCGAATTCATCTACACACCCTTCACCGAACTCAGTGAAGAAAACCGCATACCGATGTTCGGCATACGCCGATACGAAGGCATACGCCTTGAAGATGGCGTGACCTACAACCTGGGCACACTGCATCTGCTCCGCGCGTTTGCCAAGGTGGAAGTCACCGACAGAAACGCAATGGAAGGCCGCAAGCAGCGCATCTCGGCAGTGAGCATGGAGCGATACACCGACCGTAGCGCCATGGCGCCTTACGGCGTGCGCGACCACGGTGACTATGCGACCGGAAGCTGGCAGACTGATTTCGGGAAAGTAGTCTCGATACCGGCGTCGGCCAAAGTGATAGAGCAGCAGATACCGTTCGCAGCCAATCGGGCCGACAAGTATTCCTACATCATCTATGTGCCTGAATACGACAACACGGACACCGACACAAATCCAGCACGCATAGCGGTGCGTTATAACGACGGCGAGACTTTTTACGTCGACTTCAAAAATTACGGTTCGGTACCAGGCCTTAAGGAGGGGGAGATATTCGACCTACGCCGCAACAACCATTACCATTACCGCGTTAGGCGCGCGCCATACGACGTAGAGGTGGAGCTTGACATACAGCCATATAGCTCTGTCGAAATTGATGCCCCGCTGGGATTGCCTCTCGACGAAACTGGCGACCTGATGGTATATCTTGAAAAAGACAGTGACGGCAATCTCAAAGTGCCTGTCGACTTTCAGAAATATCTCGACAAGTACGGCAAGGAACTGCCTGAATGGAAGTATGAGGACGAGCTCGGTGACTACTATGCCGTGCACTACACCACTGACGGCACCATGGCCAACGCCGAGATCTGGCTCAAGGACAACGCAGGCTGTCGTGTCAACAGCAACTTCGTCAGCATCGACCTCAACGATTCCAACTGCAGCACCCGGTCCGTCACACAGTTCAACGAAACAACACAGACCGATTACCGCAAAGACCGAGACGGAGACCGCAGGCTGCAGCACAACAGCGACCACTCGTCAATAGTATATGCGCCCAACAGTGCCATTACATACAAAAACGCTGACAACAGTCTCAGGTTGCCGGTGGAATCATGGGACAGAGAAAGCGGCAAATTTTACATAACCACCGAATCGCCGACCCATTATATTTTCCGCGAATACGACAACACCGGCCAACCTACCGGCAAAGAAGCCAGAATAAACAAGACCACCGGCGATCGCGAAGATTTATAGACCAAAAAACAGATCCGATGCCAAACAGATATACAGGATATAAGAATTATACAAATTATAAATCTTATAGGATTTATAGCGCAATAAGGCTCGCCCTTGCCATAGCGGTGACGGCGATTGCCCCGTCGGCATGTACAGACGACTGTCTTTATGACGGCGGAGCCGGTGTGCCTGACGGCACACCACTCCCCGTAACCATCGAAGGCGCATTCGAGCCGTTTGCATCACAGAGTGTCAATGACAGCCGCGCCGGGGCGCCGGCAGGCGACATCATGTCGGAAATATCCGACGTCGCGCTATTTGCCTATGATGCCGACGGAAGGCTCATGGCCGGCTATCCGCAGGAACTTGAATTCACTGACAGCGACATCAACGACGAGAACCGTAACGGCGCGGATGCGACTACGGGCTCTACCACCGAGGCCAGCACGCGTTGCCTGCGCAAACAGCTTACCCTCGCAGCCGGAGAGTATTACCTCGTGGCTGTGGCCAATTTCGGCACATACGATGGAGGCACTTCAAAAACCTCATATCAGGCACTTGTCGCCTTAGGTGAGGACAAATACAATACTTTAGACAAGCTCCGCTCGCTACGACGCGCATGGGACTCCGACCACTACTCCAACAACCGCATGATGATGGGGTATTTCACCGACAAGGCCATAACAGGCGACGTGCCGTCATCGTCAAGCGAATTCCGCAAAGTCAGGATAAACGCCCCGGACATGACGCTGCGCGCATGGCTGCGGCGAGCTGCCTCGAAGGTGACTGTCGATTTCGACGGCTCAGGTCTGCGGGAGAATATCAGGATATATGTCAGGGACGTCAAAGTCCACGACATTGCCGGCGACTGCAATTTAGGCTTCGGCATCAGCAAGGACAACGACAAGATAACTGTACTGAACAACACAATCAAGAGCACCGGTGGCCTGATACATGACGACGGCCACGCAATCACATTCGGCCGTGGCGATGACTACAGACAATGGCCGGTGATAGCGAAAGGTTCCCCTTATCTCAAAGATAACAAGGGAGAGCGCCTCAACCTACATTCCAACAGCTCGCCGTCTCTGTTTTTCTACGAGAATATGCAGGGCAACTCACCGCAGAGCAAAGGCCCGATACTTGACATGACGGAAGGCGATGTGGCCAACAGCAATACGGTCAAGGACAATATGCCCAACGCCACCTATATCGAGGTCACAGCCTACTATGAGTCGACCGCATCGGGCAATGTAAGCAACGGCATGATCAAATACCGCTTCGTTCTGGGCAAGGACGCCGACCGTGACTGCAATGTGGAGCGCAACCATCACTACAAGGTGACATTGAAGTTCAACGGCAACGCCAACGAGTATTCGTGGCATATCGACTATCTCGAAGAGCCGGACTCATGGGACGTGCCGCAACCGTGGTTTGTGTCATATCTCTACAACCACCGCACCAGAATACCGTTCAAGTACACTCCTCCCACCGGATATGAAGTTGTCTATTTCGACGCCGAGATAACCAAAAATCCATGGGAACCCGACTGCGATGGAGTGAACTTGCCCCAAGCGAGCCATGGAGCATACGCCGAACCGCTCAACAAACAGCTCGGCAACGGATTTCTGTCACTTCGCGCTGTCAGCAAAGTCGTCGTGACCTTGCATGACTGCGGTATGGACAAGTGGCCCGGCTATGATTCCATGACCGCATCTGAGACAAGTGACAATATACAGATCAACAATAATTTTTTCTTCGGGACAAAAGGCACCAACACTGTCAACGAAGCCATCAGGACATATTATGTCGACGGAAGACCAGATGATGAAAACACCAAAGAGGAAGCATATTCATATCAAAAGCACGGTGAGAGTGTGTCGATGAGCATACCATTGTTCACCCGAGCCAAAGTGCTTGTCAAGGAAACCGGCTACTCAGGCAACAACCCCTATGTGGAATATACACGCACGGCAGAGATAACCATGACTCCATACCTGCGTAAAATCGGCACTGACGACGAGCCTGTTGCGTGGAACAACAAGAAGATAATCAATGTGGTGCAGGTGCAACGTTTGGTCAATCCAAAGGGTGTCTACCGCCGCTCGGGCAACTTTGAGCCATTTCATGTGCAGCTGAAAATACTTAATGACCAAAATGCGCCCACATTTGAGCCCCTCATATCACACGGTACGTGGATGGCCGAAGTGCTCGGCGACGATAATTTCATCACTATCAACGGTAGCCAGACAGTATACGGCTCGACTGAGTCGGAAGTCGATTTCACAATCAGATTCAACCGCCTCAACAATGACAATAAAGTACGTAATGCCGTGGTGCGTGTGCTCTACAACAGTTATACATGCACTCACCTCATATTTGTCCGCCAAGGGTATGATGAGCAGGAAATTGTACCAGAGGCTGTAGATCTTGACAATCCAACGGGAGGAGCCACTCCCGTGAAATGGGGAACCTTCAACCGTATTTCCGCCTCACTTGACGCCACTGACCCGCGCGATGAAGGCTCGATGTTCAAGTATGGCAACAGCGGGCAGCCTATCGACGCTGTCAACAACTGTTACGGCGACCCCGACGGCGATGGTGTGGGTGACTATTCCTTCCCTGACGACGATGATTTCTACAATGACAGCAGAGCCTCCAAAGGCAACTATTTCATTGTCAATGCTGACGGTTCGCTGCCGGAAACGACCACAAAATGGGCAGATATAAAGAAGAATTCCGATAATGCCGATAACGCAGACAAAGGATTTACCAAAATGGAGGGTATGGCAACGATGCGCGACTTCGAACAGTTATACACATCGCCACACATGCAGTTCGGCTACGGAGTGCTATATGCAGACGGCGCCACAAATACTGCCGACAACATACAAGATGCCTACGGTTATTACCGACGTGACCCGGCAAACAAGAAAAATGCCAAAGGAGAACTCACACCCGACAGTCACAAAGGTATGCGCGGTGTCTTCGCCTACTATTACGACCAAGACAATCCCGGGCATTCCTACACGGGCAAGAATGTGTTCTTCCCGATAGGACGTGCCGGGTACGGTGGCAGGAAGCAAGGCGGTGGCAAAAACGAAAATCCGAATTATTTCGGACTTGGCATATTAAGATACAATACTGCCGGATATAACTCACGAGGAGAGACATTCAATAAAAGCGCGCCTCTCATGACGATGCTCTACTACCAAAACGGCGCCATTTATTATGCGCGGGAAAGTGTGACATCAGCCCTTAACTGGACTGGCGAAAAGGATGCGACATGCAGTGAAAGATACACTGCAGTCGGCATGGATATGAATTATTACACATTTGATGTCAATCTAATTTATAACACCAATCTTTTGCTTGAGTCCACCAACGGCAACGCCTGCTTCGTAAGGTTTGTAAAGCGCTAATGCCAAAGCTATAATCAACACTGCACTTCCTCAAGGGCACCGGTGGTGGAGTCGATTATGAATCCGCGGATGGAGATGTCGTGGGGTATGAGGGGATGATTGCGGATGGCAGTGACGGTATCCGTGACGCTTTTACGGGTGTCGCCGAAGCCGTAGAGCCATTTCTCGAAGTCGATGCCGCAGAAGCGTATCATGTCGATTGTCTCCTGCTTGATGCCGCGCTGGAGCATGTGTTCTATCATGCTCTCGGCACTCATGTGGCATGCGCCGCAGTCGCTATGGGCAACGACCATCACCTCCTCGACATGAAGTTCGTAGATTGCGACCATCAATGACCGTATCACCGAGCCGAACGGGTGGGATATGATACCGCCGGCGTTTTTAATCAGTTTGACGTCGCCGTTCCTGATGCCGAGCGCCGCGGGAAGCAGTTCGGTAAGGCGCGTGTCCATGCACGACAGGATGGCGATTTTCTTGTCGGGATATTTGTTGGTGATGAATGGCTCGTAGCCTTTGTTTTCAACGAATTGTCTGTTGTGTCGGAGTATTTCTTCTATCATTACCGGATGTATTTTTAGATGATTTTTATGGGGAGTCCGACCGGTCGGACGTGTCAGAGATGTCAGACCGGTCGGGCTTCGTTGTCATAGCATTGCCGCGGCGGCAGCTACCGCTTCGCATAGCGTGGGGTGGGGATGAATTGTGCGGGTGACGGCTGTTACCGGCAGCTTGTTGGCTATCACTACGGCAATCTCTTCTATGAGGTCGGCGGCGTGCGGGCCTACTATCTGGCAGCCGGCCACTGTGCCTGATGCCGTATCGGCAATCAGTTTCACGAGACCGTCGGTCTCCCCTATCGTCATGGCCTTGCCGTTGCCACGGAACGGGACTTTGGCCACCCGTACCGTCATGCCGGCATCCTTGCACTGCTGTTCGGTCATGCCTACCATAGCGGCTTCGGGAGCTGTAAACACTACCGACGGGATGACATCGGCGACAACATCCTCGCCCGCCACGACACGAGCCTGTGCCGAAGCGACATGGGCAAGCATGCAGATGCCGTTGACATCGCCAATGGCATAGACACCGGGGGCCGTGGTGCGCATGGTGGCGCGGTCGACGGCTATCGCACCCCGCTCCGTCTCAACGCCCGCAACATCAAGCCCCTGCGGCAGATTGGGACGGCGGCCTACAGCCATAGCTATCACCGACGCCTCCACAATGCCCTCTTTTGAGCCGGAGTGATAGCGGACTGTGCCCGGCTCTATGGCCGTGACCTGTGCGCCGGTGACAAACGTGACGCCCGCCGAAGCCATCGACTGACGCAGACGCTTGGCAATATCCTTGTCGAATTGCGGAAGGACTTCCTTGAAATATTCCATCACCGTCACCTTGCTTCCGAGAGCGGCAAATATCGAGGCAAACTCCATGCCGATGACACCGCCGCCAATGATGGCGAGCGAGTCGGGAACAGAATCGAGAGCCAGAAGGCCGTCGGACGATATGGCATGGTCGGCTCCCGGCACAGGCAGGACAGCCGATGTTGAACCTGTGGCGATGACAATACGGTCGGCCGTGATATGCTCGCCGTTGACCTCAACGGTTTTCGGTGCGACGAAACGCGCCTCGCCGCGGATGATACTGACGCCGCCGAGAAGCATCTCGATGCCGGATCGAAGATTGCCTACAATCTCAGCCCGACGCGCGAGCAACGCGCCGAAATCGACCGAGGGGGCAGCGATGCCGATGCCATAGGAGGCGGCACCGGCGGCAGAACGCAGGAGCGCCGCCGCATGCGCCATGACTTTGGTGGGAATGCAACCGCGGTTGAGACATGTGCCACCGAGGCTGTCGCGTTCGATGAGAGTCACTTCGTGGGACTGACGCGACAGCATCGCGGCGAGTTCGTAGCCACCCGGGCCGGCGCCTATAATAATATATTTCATAACAAGTAACTGTTCAAAATTATTTTATAGTAAGTAACTGTTCAAAATTATTTTAAACAGTTACTTATCGGTTGATTTAGCAGTAAATGTGCGCGATAGAACGCGCACACAGAACTATTTGTGTTTTGACAGAGTCAGAGTTCGTCGAAGGTGAGACGTGGATGGAGGGCAGCCTCGGTGTCGTCGGGACGGCGCACCGGGGTGGTGTGCGGAGCCGTTTTCACCATTTCGGGGTCGGCAGCCGCCTCGTGCGCTATGTCGCGCATCACGGCGATAAAACTGTCGATAGTGTCGAGGCTCTCGGTTTCGGTAGGCTCAATCATCAGCGACTCGTGGAAGAGGAGCGGGAAATAGATTGTCGGAGCGTGGAAACCGTAGTCGAGCAGACGCTTGGCGACGTTGAGTGTAGTGACGCCGGTCGATTTGTCTTTCAGTCCGTCGAATACGAACTCATGCTTGCAGACAGTGTCGACAGGGAGGTCATAGAGGTCGCGCAACGACTCCTTGATGTAGTTGGCGTTGAGAGTGGCGAGACCGCCAGCCTCCATAAGGCCGTCGGAACCGAGCGAGAGTATGTAGCTCAGCGCGCGCATCTGCACGGCGAAATTGCCGAGAGTGGAACTTACGCGCCCCATTGAATCGGGTGAAGATACAATATCGTAGGTGCCGTCATCTTTCTTTACGACACGCGGATTTGGGAGCAGATGTTCCAGACCGGCGCGAACGCCTACGGGACCCGAGCCGGGACCACCGCCGCCATGCGGAGTAGAGAAAGTCTTGTGCAGGTTGATGTGCATTATGTCGAAGCCCATGTCGCCGGGGCGGGCGATGCCGAGCATCGGATTTAGGTTGGCGCCGTCGTAATAGAGGAGCGCGCCCGCATCATGCACCATTTTGGCAATCTGCGGTATCTGACGTTCGAATATGCCGAGAGTGTTGGGATTGGTCATCATCATCGCCGCCACAGTGTCGTCGAGCAACGGAGCGAGCGCTTCGACATCGACAGTGCCGTCGGGAAGGCTCTTTACCGGCACAACCTTAAGGCCGGCCACCGCCGCACTCGCCGGATTGGTTCCGTGGGCAGAGTCGGGGATTATGACCTTTGTACGTTTCTTATCACCGCGCGAGTCGTGGTAGGCGCGTGCGAGCATGAGGCCTGTCAGTTCGCCGTGCGCACCGGCGTAGGGATTTAGCGTGAACTCAGCCATACCCCCTATTTCGGCCAATGCCGAAGCGAGAGAGTGGTAGATGGCGAGAGCGCCCTGACTGAAACGCGCCGGCTGGTCGGGGTGCATGGCCGCAATGACCGGAGCGGCGGCCATCTCCTCGTTGATTTTCGGATTGTACTTCATCGTACATGAACCGAGGGGATAGAAACCGGTGTCGACGCCGAAATTGTTGGTCGACATGTTGGTGTAATGGCGCACGACGGTGAGTTCGTCGACCTGCGGCAATCCAATCTCCGACTTGCGGAGAAGATTTTCGGGAATTGAACCGACAGCATCGGGAAAAGCCGTTTCGGGAAGCGAGTAACCGCGACGGCCTTGACGTGAAAGCTCGAAAATGAGTTTGTCGTAAAGTTTGTTGTTCATGGCTACAAGGCTTTGACGGTTGATATATAACGGTTTATTTCGTCGGCAGTGCGCATCTCGGTCACTGCGACAAGCAATCGGTCGGGAGCCGTGGCGACTCCGGCAAGAATGTCTTTGGCCGCGAGAGCGTCGATTATTCTCTCAGCCGGAATGGAGGTAGTCATCTCGAACTCGTTGAGGAACGGACGGTCGGGGAAAGAGAGACGCATCTTGCCCGTCAGTTCAAGTTCGCGGGCAAGATAATGGGCACCCGCCGCACTGATACTGTTGACTTTACGCAACCCCTCGTCGCCCATCAGCGACATGTATATGGTGACGAACAGAGCCATCAGCCCCTGGTTGGAACAGATATTTGAAGTTGCTTTCTCACGGCGGATATGCTGCTCGCGGGCCTGCAGGGTGAGCACGAAGGTACGCTGACCCGAAGCATCTACTGTAGCGCCGACAATGCGCCCCGGCAGTTTGCGCATCAGCGACTTGCCTGCGGCCATATAGCCCAGATAGGGACCGCCGAAACTGAGCGGGATGCCGAGCGACTGCGCGTCGCCGACAGCAATATCCGCGCCCCACTCGCCGGGAGAACGCAAGGTGGCGAGGTCGATGGCCACACTGTTGATTATGAACAGAGCCCCTGCGGCATGGATTGCGTCGGAAAGGCCTGTAAAATCCTCGATGATACCGTATTTGTTGGGCTGTGGCAGGATGACACCGCCGATATTGCCATCGGCGAGCAGACTCTGCAGAGCCTCGACTGAGGTGACACCGCCATCTTCGGGGATGGCAACGATGTCGATGCCGTGATAGCGGGCATAGGTGCGAAGCGTCTCCACGACAGCGTCGCAGAGCGTGGAGGAATAGGCCACGCGGGGACGCTTGCGCGAATTGCCCGAAGCCAAAATCATGGCTTCAGCCGTGGCGGTGGCGCCGTCGTAGAGCGAGGCGTTGGAAATCTCCATGCCGGTAAGACGTGCCATCATGGTCTGGTACTCGAAGATATATTGCAGTGTACCCTGCGAGATTTCAGGCTGATAAGGAGTGTATGATGTAAGGAACTCGCTGCGGGAGAGCATCGAAGTGACAACCGAAGGGGTGTAACGGTCGTAGTGTCCGTTGCCGGCAAAGCAAGCAAGAGGAGTGCAGCGGGCAGAGAGGCGGCTGAAAAAGTCGCGCACCTCGACCTCGCTCATCTGTTTGCCCAGAGCGTAGGGACGGCGCAGGCGAAGCTCCGCGGGAATATCGGCAAAGAGCGCCTCGATGCTGCCGACACCGCATTTTTCGAGCATAATCCGCTTATCCTCGTCGGTATGTGGAAAATATCTGTGACTCATGATATTATTGTGTTTATGGAATTGCATAGGATGCGCGGGACTGATTGAAAGCACAAGACGCCTCTCCGAGGCTAACTTACTGACAGTTAACGCAGAGTGTGTTGCAGAACTAAACTTTCCGCGGTCAACTAAAATCGAGTTTTGCAACACCTTCTTTGATCACAATCAGCCTGTACACGACATGCCGGATATGGCAGTGGTATTATGGCATCGCTTTTGCAATTCAATTTTTTGGTGTATGGCTTGGGGAGGCAGATCAGTGGGGGTCTGAAGCGAGGTAGGCCATGTAG
The DNA here is from genome assembly GCA_947174635.1 of uncultured Muribaculaceae bacterium. Taxonomy (GTDB): domain Bacteria; phylum Bacteroidota; class Bacteroidia; order Bacteroidales; family Muribaculaceae; genus JAGBWK01. The sequence continues at coordinate 53,546 of CAMWJS010000002.1, read as the reverse complement.
GCATCAAGGTCCATCAGCGAGTCGAGCTCGGCGGGGTCGGTAAGGCGGATTTTGATAATCCAGTTTGCCATTGCGTCCTCGTTGATGAGACGGGGATTATCCTCAAGCGCACCGTTGACTTCGATTACCTCTCCGCTTGCTGGAATAATCAGGTCGGAAGCAGCCTTGACGCTCTCGATAGCGCCGAAATCATCGCCTTCAGAAAATTCGTCGCCAACTTCAGGCATATCGACATAAACTACGTTGCCAAGGGCTTTCTGTGCATAATCGGTGATGCCGACAAAGCCGTTGCCTTCGGAGTCGACGGTAAGATACTCGTGGGTGGGGGTGAAATAAGTTTTCATGGTGGTTATGTTTTTGGTGTCGGACGGGTCGGACGAGGCGGACAGGTCGGACTTTGGGTGGAAATTTTATTTTTTGTAGCTTTTTTTGTAGAATTTCTTCGCTATTACCTTTGCGGGGAACACCTTGCGGCGCACACGGACGCGGAGCGGAGTGTCGAGAGCGGCAAACCGGACGTCAATCAACGCCATCGCCAGACTCTTGTCGACAGAGATGCCGCGGTATCCTGTCGTGACGAAGCCAATAACATGGTCGTCAGCGTCAAGCACTTCGACTCCGTGACGGGCAATCGCGCGGTCGAGGATTTCAAGGCCGACAAGTTTGCGGGAAGCTCCGGCGGTTTTCTGCGAGAGCACAGCATCACGGCCTATAAACTCCGGTTTATCGGTCTTTACAAACATGCCGAGCGAGGCCTCAATGGGCGATATGTCATCGGCAAGTTCATCGCCGTAGAGGGGAAGACCGACCTCGAAACGGAGAGTATCGCGGCACCCGAGGCCACACGGCTTTGCACCGGCAGCAATGAGGTCGTCCCAAAGCATGCGGGTGATATCATGCGGCGCATATACCTCGAAACCATCTTCTCCGGTATAGCCGGTGCGGGATATGATGACATCGTTGTCACCGTAGATTTTGAAATGTCCGAAAGTGTAAAATGTGAGACCGGCGAGGGCGTCGAGTCCCGTTACTTTTTTCAATATCGCTTCAGCGTCAGGGCCCTGCACGGCTATCTCGCCGATATTGGCGCTCTGATGGTCGATTTTGACATCGTAGCCTTCGGCGTTTTTCATTATCCACGCCACGTCCTTATCGATGTTGGCTGCGTTGATGACCAGTAGATAATCGTTGTTGCCCTGCACATAGACAAGAAGGTCGTCGACAGTGCCCCCGTCGGGATGCAGCATCATGCCGTAGAGGCATTTGCCCGGTTCGGCACCATCGAGAGAATTGGTAAAAATCATATTGACAAACCGCATGGCGTCGGGTCCGGAGACAAACACTTCGCCCATGTGCGAGACATCGAATATGCCGCATGCGTTGCGCACCGCATTATGCTCCTCGACAATGCCCTCATACTGTATCGGCATATCAAAGCCACCGAACGGACTCATCTGAGCCCCAAGCGCCAAATGCTTGTCGTGGAGGCAGGTTTTCTTAATATTTTCCATGGTTAAAGGTAGCAGATAAATATTTTTCAATCATTTTCTCAAAGATAAAAATAGTTTTTTTCCCGCCCAAATTTTTTAGCCCGATTTTTATAATGCCACACCGTGTTTTTGAGTGGGAAAAAGTTGCTTTCGGACGATTTATGTAGTATCTTTGTAGTTGAACTCATCTATAATACCACAATGGGAAAATACGATTTTAATTCTGTTATTGACCGCTCGCATAGCGATGCCATAAAATATTGTGAACTAAACAAGTGGTTTGACGCCGACAACCTGCTGCCGATGTGGATTGCCGACATGGATTTCTGCGTGTGCCCCGAGATAACCGAAGCATTGCAGCGCCGCATCAGCCACCGCGTCTATGGCTATGCCTCGACCCCGTGCGATTTCTTCCCCACGATAGCCGACTGGCTGCGCCGCCGCCACGAGTTCGAGACAACGCCCGAGGAGATGACCTATATTCCGGGTATTGTGAAAGGTATCGGTTTCGTAATCAACCGCTTCTGCAAACCCGGCGACAAAATCGTGATACAGCCGCCGGTCTACCATCCGTTCAAGCGCCTGATAGAGGGCAATGACTGCGTGGTGCTCAACAACCCGCTGTTGCGCTATGAGGAGAGCTACGAGATGGATGTCGACGGACTTGAGGAGATAATCCGCCGCGAGCATCCGCGCATGATGATATTGTGCAATCCCCACAACCCTATCGGCATACAGTGGAGCCGCGAGACACTCGGGCGCGTGGCCGACATCTGCGCCGAAGAGGGGGTAATAGTGGTATCGGATGAAATCCACGGCGACCTGATGCTCGGAGGCAAACCCCACATACCGTATCTGTCGGTGAGCGAGAACGCCCGCCGCACCGGCATCATGCTCGGCGCTCCGTCGAAGACATTCAATGTGCCCGGACTCGTCAGCTCGTGGTGCGTAATCAAGGACGAAGCGATGCGCAAAAGCTTCTTCGAGTGGATGGAGAACAATGAGTTCAACGCACCTACATGTTTCGCCACCATAGGCACCATCGCCGCCTATAACCACGGCGAGGAGTGGCTCGGCGAGGCTCTTGAATACATACAGGACAACATCGACTACGTAACCGAGGAGCTTAAAAGGATTTCGGACGGACGCATCAAGGTGTATCGTCCGCAGGCCTCGTTCCTGATATGGCTCGACTGCCGCGGCCTCGGTATGAACCATGAGCAGCTGATGCATTTCTTCATCAAGGATGCGAAGCTCGCGCTTAACGACGGTGCCATGTTCGGCACAGAGGGTGAAGGCTTCATGCGCATGAACGTAGCCACCCCGCGCAGCGTCATCGACGAGAGCCTCAGCCGCATCGGCCATGCTCTTGCAGGCTGCAAAGTGAAAGAAAAGGCGTGACCGACGCGCTACAGGTTTTTAACATACAACTTCTACGACAATGAACTACAGGATATTTCCACCGGAAGAGATGATGATGGCCACCGTAGAGCTGCCGCTGTCAAAGAGCATCAGCAACCGCATGCTCATAATCAACGCCCTGACACCCGGCGCAACCGCTCAGGTCAGGACGGCTGACTGCGACGACACCAACCTCCTCGCCAAAGCGCTTGGCGAAGCGGCGGGCGCGAAAGGCGAAATCAGCGTCAACACCGGTGCGGCCGGCACGGCCACACGTTTTATCACGGCTTACCTCTGCGCCAAAGAGGGTGCAAGCGCCACTGTCGACGGCAGCGAGCGCATGCGCCAACGTCCGATGGGAATACTGATTGACTCTCTCCGCGCACTCGGAGCCGACATCAGATGCACCGAACGGGAAGGCTACCTGCCTTTGCGCATAGAGGGGAAGCGTCTTGCCGGCGGCCATCTGAACATCGACGCGTCGGTGAGCTCGCAGTTCATATCGGCACTGATGATGATAGCGCCGACCATGACGGACGGCCTCACCCTGCACCTGGAGGGTGAACTGCTATCGAAACCTTATATAGACATGACGGCCGAACTTATGCGCCGCAGCGGAGCAGAAGTGGAATTCGACGCCCCGTTCGAGGAAATCGTCATAGCCCCGAAACCCTACAGCAAGGAGGGTACGCTCGAAGCAGAGCCTGACTGGTCGGCGGCCTCATACTGGTATGAAACAGCCGCGCTGACAGCGGGATTTGTGACACTGCCAGGGCTGCAGCTGCCATCGCTCCAGGGCGACAGCGCATGCGCACGGCTTTTCGAGATGCTCGGAGTGAGGACCGAACCGTCGGAAGATGTGGACAACGCGCTTGAAGTGGCACCCGACCCGGAGCAGTACTCGCGTTTTGAGGTAGACCTTGTTGACACCCCCGACCTGGCCCAGACGCTGGCCGTCACTTCGGCGATGCTCAGCATCCCGTTCCATCTGCGCGGCCTGCAGTCGCTCCGCGTCAAGGAGACCGACCGCCTGGAAGCATTGCGCAAGGAGCTTGACAAATTCGGCATCGTAGTCGAGATACGCAACGACTCCGAGCTGGTGTGGAACGGAGCGCACCATCCGGTGTTCGAACGCCCCGCCATCGACACCTACGACGACCACCGCATGGCGATGGCATTCGCCCCTACGGCAGTGCTTATTCCCGGAATTGTAATCCGCGACGCCGAGGTGGTGAGCAAGTCATATCCCGGATTCTGGGACGACCTTAAGAGCGCAGGGTTCAGAATCACCGACGGCGACATACCCGAAGCCGAGGCATTCGCGCCCGAGATGAGCATCGACCCCTCGCAGCAAGCAAGTGAGAACCCGCTCCCGCTATGATTGCAGCCGCCATCATATTAGCGATACTCGTTGTCGGCGGGGGGCTGATTTACCTCCTCGACAGGGGAAGCCGCCGCGGAGCCGGCAATAGCGAGGGAGCACCGTCAGCCACTGCCGACGGGTCTGACAAGTCGGACAGGTCAGACAGGTCGGACGTGTCGGACTCAGGTGACGGAGAGGGCGACGGAGTGTGCTGCGGCATGCATATCACCTGCGAGAAAGACTCGCTGTCGACAGCCGTTTCGACCGAAATCATATATTACGACGACGAAGAGCTCGATGCGTATTCCGGCCGCCCGGCCGAGAGCTACAGCGGGGAGGAGACGGAACAGTTCCGCGACATTTTGCTGACTCTGCTTCCCACAGACATAGCAGGATGGGCTCGGTCGCTGCAACTCCGCAACATAGCGCTCCCGCCCGAAGTGAGCGACGAACTGCTGCTCATTGTCAGCGAAGCGCGCCAGACGGCACAACAATAAGAGAGCGGTTGAATTAAACAATATCAACAATAAAAGAGGATAAAAGGAATTTAAATCAGGACATTCTCCAAACCAAATCAAACAATAATCTGTAAAGCCATGTCAGATACAGTCAAGAAACAAGTCGGCAGAAGCCTATGTGTCATATTCGGAGCGTTGGTGCTGAGTGCTATAATCGAATGTATACAGATGCATCACCATCTCGTACTCAGCCTGCAGGCAATAACAGAAGCAGTATTCATAACAGCAGTATTATACATCGCGTTCAACCGCCGCATTAACGCCGGCATTGGCGTGAAAGCGGGCGCATTAATTTTCGCATGCTTCAGTCTGTTGTATTTTGTAAATACCGCATCGTTCATTATAAAGGGGGATTTTCTGCTTAATTTCGGAGTAACCGCATTCTGCATCTACAATCTCGCGCATATCATTCCTCTCATACTGTTTTACTGGGGGCTGAAGATATGGATGCCGATAAAAGCTGCCATCACATTATGTATTATTCCCAAGATAATATACGTGACAGCGTATTGCAAGTACATCTCGGCGGTGCTCGAGCCGTCGGACTATGCCGAATACGAGAATGCAGGAAAATACATCTCGACTATTGAGACTGTGAGCTACATATATCTGACAATCTATGCCATATCGTTAATACTTACTATCGTATGGCTGTCAACCGGGAGTAAATCAGCCGGGAATAAAAATGAGCAGGCAGTGCCGAAGGCAAGGCAAGCGGTCAAGCCGAATCTTATCAACAACATACCGCACAAATAAAGGGCTGCGCAAAAGGCCGCGCGTTGCAGCAGACTGTTAAAAAACTGCGGGCGGCATTATTTTTTTAGAAGATTTTACTATTTTTGCAAGTCATCCCCATGCGCAATGGGAAATGGCATATTGTCTTATTTTATAACATAACAAGTCATTATCATAAAACATGAAAAGATTACGCCACATTGCTGTTTCTGTCGTTTTGACAACGGCCACCGGCGCACTGGCAGTACCGGCCAAGCGCACCACATTCATAGCGACACAGCCCGACGGCACGCAGTTGACCCTGACACGTGCCGGTGACGAATTTCACAAATATTTCCTGACCGATGACGGCCAGGTAGTGGTAGGCAACAATACAAAAGGATATTACTTCGCAGAAGTGGATGCTGCGAGCGGACGTATGAAGGCATCGTCGATTGAGGCAGCCGACGCCGCATCGCGCAACGCATCACAGAAAGCGTTCGTAGCGTCGCTCAACCGTACAGAGCTGAACGCAGCAGCAGCCAGGACGGCAAGCATGTCGCGCATGGCAACACGCAAGGCAGAACGGAACTATGCTCCCAAGAGGAGCAAGGCATCGCTTCCGGCGCAGTCGGGCGTAGGCCTTTTCCCTGGCACTACATATCCCAACAGCGGCTCCCCCAAAGGGCTTATAATACTTGTTGAATATACCGATGTCAAATTCAACAGTTCATACGATGCCGGCGACTACTTCAGCCGCATGATAAGCGAAAAAGGATTTTCAGACTACAACGGCACCGGCTCGGCACTCGACTGGTTTACCGACGCATCGATGGGGCAGTTTACCCCCGACTTCGACGTCTACGGTCCGGTGACACTGTCACAGCGACAGGCCTATTATGGCGGTAATGACAGCTATGGCGACGACCTGCGCCCCGAGGAGATGGTAATCGAGGGGTGCACGCTCCTTGACAAGGATGTAGACTTCTCGATCTACGACACTGACGGCGACGGTTACGTTGACAATGTATTCGTGTTCTACGCCGGCCGCGGCGAGGCTGACGGCGGCACAGCCAACACCGTATGGCCCCACCAGTGGGAGATAGAGTCGGCAGGCAAGTCGCTGACCCTCGACGGCGTTAAAATCAACCGCTATGCGTGCTCCAACGAGTGGGACGGCAAAAAGCCCGACGGCATAGGCACGTTCGTGCATGAGTTCTCACACGTGATGGGACTTCCCGACCTCTACCACACCTCGGAAAACGGCGTATATTATACACCTTGCGCATGGTCGGTGATGGACTACGGCCCCTACAACAACGACAGCCGCACTCCCCCCACCTACTCCATCTTCGAGCGCAACGCCATGGGATGGATAGACCCGACGGTGCTCGACAAGACCCCGCGTTCAATCGAGCTCGGCTACATCGGAGAGACCAATGAAGGATGCATCATACCGACATCAAAAAATACCGAGTTTTTCCTTCTTGAGAACCGCCAGCAGGAGGGCTGGGACAAATATATCCCCGGCCACGGCATGCTGATATGGCACATCGACTACAACTCCAGCATCTGGCTCAGCAACAGTGTCAACAACACCAAGAGCCACCAGTATGTCGACATCGAGGAGGCCAACAACAACCCCGCCGGCAACAACGCTACGGCACTGCGCAACTGGGCATTCCCCGGCACCTCGGGACTGTACACCGAATTCACCGACAATACCAAGCCGAGCATGAAGACCTGGTCGGGCGCATCGCTCGGGACGCCAATCACCGGTATTACAGAAAGAGACGGAATCATCACGTTTGACGTGTGCGGCGGCAAGCCGGCGATAGACAGCCCTGTAGCCAACATCCCTACCGACAAAGAAATCAGCGACCGCCATTTCATCGCGTCGTGGAACGCAGTAGAGGGCGCCACAGACTACCTGCTCACCGTCACCTCTATCGGCGGGCTTGTCACCACGACCGATACAAACACATTCGGCAGCGGCAAGATTCTCACGCATGCGACAGGGTGGAGTTCAAGCGGTAATGCCGTCTACAGTTCATCAGGCAGTTACGGCGAGAGCTCACCGTCGCTCAAACTTGACAAATCGAACAGCTACGTACAGACCCCACGGTACGACTACCCCATCACCAGGATTTCATTCTGGGCCAAGGGCCAGGGACAGACCAGCAACACCGCCACGCTCTACGCCGTAGACGGCACTACCGAGACAGAGATAGCCGAGTTCAGCGACTGGAACCAGAACAAAGGCGTGACGGTCAGCTACGAGTTGACACGCAACGACGTGTACCAGCTCAAACTTGTCTACAACAAAGAGTTCTCAGGCAACATCGCCATCGACGATTTCACGGTGACAAGCTCATCGGAGGGGGCATCGGTGCTCCCCGACTACAATGAAGTATCGACCGGAGGCGCCACCTCAATGCGCGTGGACAAACTGCCCGAAGGCAAAACGCAATTCCGCTACACAGTCAAGGCAGTAAGCAGCGACAACAAGAAATCAGCCGCATCAAACGCTGTAGATGTGACTCTCAATACATCGGGCATCGGAAGCATTGAAAACGATGACGAAAACGCCCGGGTTGAATACTACAACCTCCAGGGCATCAGAGTCGCCAACCCCGGCCCCGGCGTCTATATCCGCCGCCAGGGAAGCCGTGTGAAAAAAATCGTCATATAAACCGTGTTCCCGGTTTCCGGGAACACCGTACACCATAACAAAACGTGCGGTGGTGCTAAAATCCAAACACTCTCTAAAAAACGACAATGGACCTTTTCAACTACGAGTTTTTCCGCAATGCGCTTATCGGCATCACGCTGATAGCGGTGGCTTCGTCGGTAATCGGCACATATATCTTCGCGCGCCGGCTCGTAGCCATAGCAGGCGGCATCACCCACGCATGTTTCGGAGGCCTCGGCCTGGGCTACTTCACAGGCATCAATCCGATACTTATGGCCGGCGCTTTTGCCGTCGGCTCGTCGGTGGGCGTGGAGTGGCTGTCGTCGCGCCACAGAGTCAGGGAAGACTCGGCCATAGCCGTAGTCTGGTCACTCGGAATGGCCGTAGGAGTGCTGTTTGTGTTTCTCACACCCGGGTATGTGCCCGAGCTCAACGCATTCCTCTTCGGCAACATACTGACCATCACCCGCGGCGACCTGGTGGTATTTGCCATCTTCACCGCGCTTCTGATAGCCTACGTGGCTATTTTCTACAACAAAATAGTGATTTGCGCCTTTGACCGCGATTTCGCCCGTGTCAGCGGGCTCCGGGCCGGAGCGATTACTACCGTAATGACAGTATTCACAGCCATCGCCATAGTGCTCACCATCAAGCTTGTGGGAGTGATGCTGCTGATGTCGATGCTTTCGCTGCCACAGATGATAGCCGAGACACGCTACCACCGCCTCAACCGTCTAATGGCGGCATCGGGCGTGGTGTCGGTCGCATGCTGTCTCGGCGGCCTCGTGGCATCATGCTATATCGAGGTGCCCTGCTCGGCACTGATAGTCATCATCATGGCCGCGATGTTCGCAATAGCGAAGACTGCGGCCTATATATCACAGAAACGGAACACCACCCCCGCCCGCGATTGCCGCAGGCAGGGATAACGCCCCCAGAAAGATGAACAGGCGCGCAGGCATTCTGACAGCGATAGTCGTGGCATCGGTGATAGCCGTGTGCGGCTTCATCCATGCCTATCGGCAATATATAGCCAACACGCCGGCCATGGAGCCGGACGAGAAGCAATATCCAGTCAGAGGCATCGACATATCGTCGCACAACGGAGAGATTGATTTTCAGCGCGTGAAAGAAGCGGGATTCGATTTCGCCATCATAAAAGCCACGGAAGGCACCGACTTCAAGGACGCCATGTTCGTCGACAATCTGCGCAAGGCACGCCAAGCCGGGCTCAAAGTCGGCGCGTACCACTTTTTCCGTTTCGACACCGACGGCGAGCTGCAGGCCATCAATCTGCTGCACTCGCTGCGCAACCGCAGTCTTGACTTCCCGGCTGTAATCGACATAGAGCGTTTCGGCAATCCCGACGGGCACGAAGCGTCAATGATAATATCGCGTCTGCGCACATTGCTGCGCCACGTAGAGAAAGAGGGGCTGAAAGTGATACTCTACTCCAACAAAGATGACTACGACCGTTATCTCAAGGGAAATTTCAGCAGCTATCCGCTATGGATATGCTCGTTCACCGAGCCCGAAGCGGGCATAGAATGGGAGATGTGGCAATACTCCCACCGGGGCCATGTCGACGGGATAAACGGCAAAGTGGATTTAAACACAATAAAGACAGATTTTTATCGTTCATTATAATAAGTAACTGTTTAAATTTATTTTTTATCAACCATTCTCATTATTTTAATATTCTGTCGGAGTCTTTTCTGCCGCTTTCTATCTCGTCATCAGTCATGTAGCTCGCTACATTCCTTCTTCCTCAATAAAAAGCGGATAAAAAATCCTTCCGCCATAATATCAAAATAATTTTGAACTGTTACTTATAATTTTGATAACCGCACCTCCACTTACCGGAAAGTGATATGACAATACTCTACGCTCTAAAACATAATATAAAATCACTCGTACTGGCCGCAACGGCGCTCTGCATAGCGATGGCTCCGTCAACGGCCGGCGCATTCGATCTGTCGACCTATGCCGAGAACTCGCGCCTGTCGTCGGGCCGATGGGCCAAGATAAGCGTTGACGGCGACGGCATATACCTGCTGAGCAACGCACAGATGCGCAAAATGGGATTCAGAGACCCGTCGAAGGTACACATCTACGGCTATGGCGGCCGCCAGCTGCCCGACCGCATGACCGAGGCCGGATATATCGATGACCTGCCGATGGTGCAGACACTTCGCACCGACCGCGGACTTCTTTTCTATGCCGAAGGCGTGACCGCCGCTGTTACCTTATCAGGGAACTACGTGCGGCCCAAACAGAATGCCTTTATCGACGAAGGATATTATTTTGTGAGCGACTGCGACGGCGACGACCGTCCTATACCGGTAGAGGGCGCCCCTTCAGCGTCATCGCCCGAGACATCATTTACCGACTACATTTTTCATGAAAAAGACCTCGTATGCCTGTCCCAGACAGGACAGCAATATGGCGGCGAGGAATTTCTCTACACCCCCTCGCGCAGCTTCAACTTCGAGCTGAAAGATATTGTGGCCGACAGCAAAGTGTGGCTGGCATGCTCGTTCATGACTACCGCCCAAAAAGAGTCGACCGTCAAGCTCTCGGCCTACGGCAACGAGCTCCCCTATTCGGCCTCTGACGTCATAAAAGAAACAGCAAAAGAACATGGCAACTATAAGTCGACCGTCACGACAAAAACATTCGATGCGGCCGGAGAAAAGCTCAATGTAGTTGTCTCACTCAGCCGCACCGGCACAGTCTCTGCGGCTCATCTCGACTACCTGTCGGTCAACTACACGCGCGCCCTGCGCATGAGCGGGCCACAGCTGATTTTTTCATTGCCGCGCAACCAGGGCGCCCTCGAAGCAGCGGCGGCCGGGACTGTAGTGTGGGACGTAACGTCACCTCGCTCAATCGTGGCGATGAACACCGGCACGAACGGCTCGAAAACGAGCTGGACCAACGACTATACCGGCCCTCGCAAATATGTGGCGTTCGACCCCTCGGCATCATTTCCCGAGCCGAAATACACTGCGGCAGTATCCAATCAAAACCTGCACGGCGTCGAGGTGCCCGACATGGTGATTTTCACCCCGTCGGCATGGATGTCGGAAGCAGAGCGTCTGGCCAGATTCCACGAAGACAACGACGGGCTCAAAGTGCTTGTAGTCGACCAGGAAGAGGTGTTCAACGAGTTCGCATCGGGAAGCCGCGACGTCAACTCGTTCCGCAAGATGCTCAAAATGCTGTATGACCGTTCCGAATCGTCGGAACGCAAACTGAAATACGCCCTTTTCATGGGGCGCGGCAGCTATGACAACCGACGCATATCGTCATCAGTCAAATCGCTCTCCTATCCGCTAATGCCACTATGGCAGTCGGAAAAGGGGGAAACCGACACCGACTCCTACACCACCGACGACATTTTCGCGTTCCTGCGCGACAACTCGGGCAACACCATGGCGTCGGACTACCTGTGCATCGGCGTGGGACGCATGCCTGTCACTTCAGCAGGCTCGGCCAGACTCGCAGTCGACAAGGTCATCGCCTACTCCACCGACATGGCTTCAGGCACATGGCGCAACCGCTCAATGCTGCTGGCTGACGACCAGGACAAAGGCATACACATGAAACAGATGGAAAGAGTGCACGCCACCATGCTTGCCAACGGGGGCGACAACGCCACCCACACCAAGATTTACACCGACGCCTACGAACTCACCGGACAGGGCTATCCTCAGGCCCGCGACCAGATGTTCAAGACTCTCGACGAGGGTGTGTTGTGGTGGATGTATATAGGCCATGCCAACACCACCTCGCTCACCCATGAAGGCCTGCTCAAACTCACCGACATCAACAACATGTATCTTCGCAAATGGCCTATATTCTTCGCCGCCACGTGCGAATTTCTGCGCTGGGACGGCAATGCAGTATCGGCCGGAGAGATTATGTGGGCGCACGAAGAGGGCGGCTGCATAGCGCAGATTTCGGCAAACCGTCCTGTCTATATCTCAGAAAACGAATATATGTCGCGAGGCATGGGGCTACACATGTTCAGCCGCGACTCTGACGGCAGCCGCCTGACAATAGGCGAAATATACCGTCGCGCCAAAAACTCGTCGAAAACGACGGAGTCCGGCACAATGCTGTCAGACTCCAACAAACTGCGCTATATACTCATGGGCGACCCGGCGATGTATCCGGCGATGCCACAGCACGGCATCGTCATCGACCGCATAAACGATGTCGCCTCGGGAAGTGACGAACAGGCCATCATACAGGCCCGCCAGGATGTGGTGATGGAGGGACGTGTGGTCGACAGCGACGGCAACACCATGACAGACTTCACTGGCACCGTCGCCTCTACGCTCTACGATGCAGAATACAGCATAACCTCGCTCGCCAACGGCGGCTTGGTCGACGGGGTACCGGTGGGCGAGAAAGTGACTTTCGAACAACACGGCAACCGCCTGTTTGCGGGCAACGACTCGGTGCAATCCGGACATTTCAAGGTGCATATCGCAATGCCGTCGAGCGTAGCCAACAATTTCCGCGAAGCCACAATCAGCCTCGTGGCACAGAACATCCGGCACGACGGCATCGACGACTATGCAGCAGGGGTCAACCGCGATTTTTATGTCTACGGCACCGATGACAACGTCACCGACACCATACCGCCCGTAATCAAGTCGATATATCTGAACCATCCGTCATTCCGCACAGGAGGCCGTGTCAACGCCACCCCGATGCTGATAGCCGAAATCTCCGACAACCGCGGCATCAACATAAACACATCGGGCATAGGCCATCAGATGAACGTGCTTGTCGACGGCAACAAAAGCTATTCCGACGTGGCCGAATACTACACCCCGTCGCCCGGCGGCACACCTTCAGGCGTCATCGCCTATCAGCTGCCTGAGCTTGAAGAAGGGCTCCACTCGCTGCGCCTCAGGATATGGGACACCTCTGACAATTCTACGTCGGAAACAATCGAGTTTTACGTATCGCCCGACCAGGCCCCGGTGCTCTACGATGTATATTCCGATGCCAATCCGGCATCGACACAGGCCAATTTCTATCTGTCGCATGACCGTCCCGACGCTCAGGTCGAGGTTACAATCTCAATCTACGACATGCTCGGACAGCCGGTATGGCAGTCAGTGACGCGAGGCCGGAGCGACATGTATCTGACCAGCCCCGTCACATGGGACCTGCATGACACGGCAGGCCACCGCGTGACACGCGGCATCTACCTCTACCGTGCATCGATACGCGAAGGCGACAGCGTCAGCAACACGCTCACCCACCGTATCGCCGTGACGGGCAACTGACAGCGACACCCTTGACCGGTCAAAATCAGACACGCGTTGAAAATAAGCGATTATCTTTTCAATGCGTGTCTGATTTTTTTAGTACCTTTGCCGTGGCAATGCACTAAAGCAGCAAGACCAATGAAAGATTTGACCAACTCAATAAAAGAGATATTACGCGCTGAAAGCGAGGCAATACTCAACATTCCCGTGACCGACGCCTATGCCAAGGCCGTCGAAATAATAGTAGAACATGTCAACCGCCGCGGCGGCAAACTTGTGACCTCAGGCATGGGTAAAGCCGGCCAGATAGCGATGAACATAGCCACGACGTTTTCATCGACAGGCACACCGGCCGTCAACCTGCACCCCTCGGAGGCGCAACACGGCGACCTCGGCCTGCTGCAGCCCGACGACGCGTTGCTGCTGATATCAAACTCCGGGAAGACACGCGAAATCATTGACCTCGTAGCGCTTGCGCGCAATCTCATCCCGGCAATTCCAATCATTGTAATCACCGGCAACGCCGACAGCGAGCTGTCACGTATCGCCGATGTAACCCTCCACACCGGCGGCGCGCCCGAAGTATGCCCGCTCGGCCTGACACCCACCACCTCAACGACTATGATGACCGTAATCGGCGACATACTCGTGGTCAACGTAATGCAGGCCATCGGATTCACCCGCGCCGACTACGCCAAACGCCACCACGGAGGATATCTCGGACAAGTGTCGAGAAACTCGTGAGTCACAGCAGTCAACACACACATTTCCACCATCAGATGAAAGGCAAAATAATAATCATAGGAGAGTCATGGCTTGAAATAGACCTGAAGGGGAGCACCCCGACAGCCACACACCCGGGAGGAGCGCTGCTGAAAGCAGCCGGCGCACTCGCAGCCAAAGGGCACAAGGTAATATTCCTCTCCGAAATCGGAACCGACAAAACAGGCTCCATCATAGCCGACTCGCTCACGACAGCCGGCGTCGACATATCTAATTCCGACCGGCACATCGCCAAAACACCGATAGTGCTTGACATCGACGGCGTGACATCGCGCTACGGCACACACGACGACGGAGAAGGCTTCGACATAACGTGGCCGCGCGTCGAGCGCGAGGATATTGTGGTGTTCGGCGGATATCTCGCAGTCGACACGCGCATACGCCACCAGCTATGGTCGTTCATGACCAATGTCGCCGAACGCGAGGCTACAATCGTCTATGTTCCCGACGTGGCCGACGACCGCATAAAGCGCATAACCAAAGTGATGCCCTACGTCTATGAAAATCTTGAGATTGCCAGGCGTGTCATCACGCTCCCGTCTGACCTTGCCGTGCTCTTCAACCACAACGACGCCGAACGCGCGCGGCGCGAGAGTTTCGCCTACTATGTCGACGACTACTCACATCTCGATGACCACACTCCACTCTCCGAAGCTATTGACAAAACCATATAATCTTACACAAAAATGTCAACATCCACACCCACAGCACCTCTGCCCTCCACTCCCGATATCAAAGTAGCAATAGTCAAAGCCCTCTGGAACGGACATATCACCGGCGCCCTCACCGAAAGCGCCCTCGGCGCATTCAAGGCGCAGGGCATCGATGAAGAGAATATCGACGTATTCGAAGTGCCCGGCGCGGTTGAACTGACATTCGCCGCCTCGCAGCTCATAGAGACCTCGATGTATGACGCGGTGATAGTGTTCGGCTGCGTGGTACGCGGCGGCACCCCCCATTTCGACTACGTGTGCCAGTCGGTCACCCAGGGTATCACGGCGCTCAATGCCGACTGCGACACCCCGGTGATATTCGGTGTGCTCACCGTCGACACCGAGCAGGACGCCCTCGACCGCTGCGGCGGCCCCGCCGGCGACAAAGGCGCCGAAGCTGCCGAAGCCGCAATACGCATGCATGACTTTGTGCTGCGCGTCCGCAACATGGAATAAGCGTCATTATCTCCAACTTAAACAGATGAAACGGTTTCTTTTATTATGGGCGGTGCTACTCATCTCCGCTTCAACTATATCCGCAGATAATAAGAAGCTAACCCCTGCCCGTGCCGGAACCGGCACCTATGGCTATCGCCAGGAAGACGGGAAATGGGGCTTTATGCCGGTATACAGCTACGCGGGGCCGATGGTCAACAACTATGCAGCCGTGTCGTTCGACGGCATCCATTACGGTCTGACGAACTGCTACCAAAGCCTCATTACCGAATTGTCGTTCCTCGGTGTGCCATCATCCTTCTATAAGGGAGCGGTTTTAGTCAAGACCCGTGGTAACCGCGGATATATCGCCGACCTCACAGGTAGAGCATGCACCCCCGAGGCAGAGGACCTCAGGCTGGAAGGCGGAATATTGTTTGGTATCGACTCGGTGTCGCACAACGCGGCGATACTCGACGGTACGCTACGCCCCCTAAGCACAAGCCGGCACGACATAAATAAGATATCCCGGGTAAGTATAGGCGGAGAAATCGGCGATTCGCTGTATAAAGCAAACATCTACATAGGCATCGGGGCTTACGATTTGGCTTATGACGCTTTTGATGCCGACGGCAACAAATTCCTCCCCGACCATCTTTACCAGATACTTCCCTTGTGTGACGGGAGTCTCGACTATGCCGGAGACTGGGAAAAGGCGTTTGATAAAAACGGCTTGAAAAACAAAGCCTACAGGGGACTATTTTTCAGCGCCCGCGACTCACGAAACAACAAATACGGAGTTTATTTCATTGACGGGGAAGAGATTTCAGCTCCAAAGCATGACACGCACCAGAAGGCCGCCAAGGCATTTATCAAAGATTTCAAGAAAAAGGTGATGCCGCGCCTGATGTCAGGCGAGCTGACAAGCCGTGCCATCGGCCGTATCACGGAGTTGAACGAGACCGCACGCCGCGCTGTCGAGAGGAACATGACACAGTTAGGCATCGACCCTGACAGCAAAATAGATATTTTTGCCACAAAATACTCGATGGCAAATGTCGAGGAGGTCAAAAGTAAAGCCACAGGCGCCAAAGGAAAGAGAGGAAAAAAGAATGCCACACCGCGCACCACAGGCAAACGTCTTGTCAACCCTGACAATCCCACAGGTGGCATCTCGACCGAAATTTATGATGAAATAACAGACAACACAATTTATTTCATCAGCCGCAAGAAAGGCGAAAAGAAGTATCATCTCCACAACTATCTCGGCATACAGGTCACGGTCGACCCCTACGACGAGATAGTATCGTGTGGCTACAATCAAGACGAGGAACTGCTTTTCAGAGTACGCAACGGAAAAGAATGGGGTCTAATCAACATGGTAGGACGGGAGCTGATTTCACCGCAATTTTCCGAAATTGACATTTTCCACGAAGAACCGACTGTCCAGGCAGTGCGCGACGGCAAATACTATCTCATCAACACCACGACGGGAAAATTGCTCAACGGCATCGCCTATGACGAAATGGACGGATACTCGCTACATGGAAAAACCCGAGTAAAACGTCTTGGCTACGAAACAACTATCGACAAATACGGAGTAGAGTCGCCATCCATACCGGAATTAGCATTCAGCGAAGCATACAACTGCACCGGTTCCTCCGAAGACAAACTCACGGCATACGCCAAGTGTATAGAACTGTGCTCGGCTTCCGACAAGAAGATTCTCGGTGCAGCATACTGCAACATAGGATTTATCTACGAGCAAGCCGGAGATTTAACGAATGCCAAAATATTTTACGAACGGTCAAAAATGTGCGGGAGCGACCAGGGAGCCTCCAACTACTCTGCGCTTGTCGGCCGTGAACGTGCCCAAAGAGCGCAAAATATATCAGACATCTTCTCCGCACTCGCCGAAGGACTCAGCCAATTCGGAGGCAACAGCGACACATTTTCAGGATTCATCAACGGAGTATCCGGTAATTCCGATTTCGGAAACGTAGCCTACGATAGCGGATACAACGGCGGCCAAGCTTCCAACAACAACTCATATAGTCAGGGAAGCACAAAATGTGACGCCACTACATACAAAAACATTTACAACCGCTGGGAACGCGAGGCAAAATCACAATATGAAGCGCTTACACGCAGAGGAACACGTACATCGAAAGGGGGGCAAGCCACTTCCGGCACTGCCGACGGCTATTGGCGCCATCACTATGCAGAATTGAAAAGACTGCTTCGCAACGCGCAATCAGAGATGCGCAAGGTACGCCATGAGGCACAACGTGCCGGTGTGGCTATTCCACAGTCAAACTATGAGACAGTGAGCGTAACCAACTGATTCCTCCGGCATATTCCATTCTGAATACAAATAAGTAACTGTTTAAAATTATTTTATACCTGCCATTCTCATTATTTTAATATTCTGTCGGAGTCTTTTATGCCGCCATAATATCAAAATAATTTTGAACAGTTACTTAAGATGAATAAAAAGATGGTATTTTTTTCAAAAAATATAGTATTATAAAAAAATAATGCGTATATTTGCAGCCACAAATGAAACGGAGCTACGTTTCATCCGGGCGAATACCAGAGTGGCCAAATGGGGCAGACTGTAAATCTGCTGGTTTATACCTTCGGTGGTTCGAATCCATCTTCGCCCACAATCCCAACCCAACCCAAACCCAACACACGAGCGGCATTGCATCCCCCATTGCAATGCCGCTTACTTTTTTTCGCGAAATCAGTTGCTTTTTCATCTTTTTTAACTTATATTTGTAATTACCATAGTCATTTGTAATTACCATAGTCTATCCATAAGTATAACCGAGCAACTGACAATCAAGCACGTCATGCTCAAAACACAGTCTCTCTCATGAAAAAGGGTTTTATAATCAGCCTTTGTCTATTTGTCCTGATGCTCCCAACGGCGATGTCGGGACAACAGCCAAATGTCGTGATAGAAGAGATGACCGAACATGTCAGACTCATCCCCGACAAGTCAGGAACAGCACTCAAAGAGATAAAGCACTCCACTCAATATACATTCCGGGCCAACCGAAGCGCCGACAAAGCGCTCGCCATGGCATATTACGATGACAATATTTCCATCGACAAGGCTTCGGGCGGAACGGTGAGATACAAACCTCTTATCGGCAATGTATTTTTCTCTGATTCAAAAGCCTGTCTTGTAGAGGCTTCTCTCGCCAAAAAGGGCGCGAAGGCAAAAGTATCGTTTAAACGAACGTTCAACAAGCCTGAGTTCCTTGGCAAACTCCTTGTATATCAGACATACGACATCGAGCGCGCCGTGCTGAAATTTGAAATCCCCGACTGCCTCGCCGACCGATACAGACTTGTGCCCCGCAACATGCCCGACAGCATGTTCACAGTCGCCGAAGTGCGCGAGGGGAACAAACTCACCGTCATTTACACCATCACCGGACTTAAAAAGCCCAAAGCATTTGGCGATGCTCCGTCAATCAATGCGACGGCTCCACAGATACTGCTCCTCGGACATTTCCCTGATGTCAACGGCCTCTACCGCTATCTGCATGCGTTCATACCCGAAGATGACCCCGGCGCACAGACCGTGGCCGACAAAGCGCGCGAAATCACGTCAGGATGCGCTACCGATGCCGAAAAGATAAATGCAATCAGCGACTTCGTGCATTCCACGATACGCTATATCGCGGTTGAGCACGGCGAGTTCGGCCATCGTCCGGACATAGCATCCGAAGTGTTGCGCAAACGTTTCGGCGACTGCAAAGGGAGTGCTATGCTAACACGCGACATGCTCCGTGCCGCAGGGTTCGACGCCAGGCTCGTCTGGATAGGAACCCGCGAAATAGGGATTGACTGGACCGAAGCCCCCAACATATCTTCGGGCAACCACATGATTACGGCCGTAGTGCTACCGTCCGACAGTATCATCTATCTCGACGGAACAGCGCGCTACAGCTTGCCTGAAAATCCACCCGCAGGCATCGCCGGACGACAGACGATAATCGAGGACACAGCTGAAAGTTGCATCATAGGCCGTGTACCATCCACCCGTCCCGAGCAAAACACACGCACCGAACGGCTGACAATGACTCTCTCGGGCGACATTATATCGGTCGAGGGCACACGCAGTTACACCGGAGCTTTCAACCGCAGCATACGCTCCCTTGCCGACGAAATTGCGCCCGGACTCAGACAGGAGTTTTACGAACGGATATTCTGCAGCTCGATGCCATGCTCACGCTCAGAAAAAGTCGACTGCACCGTCAACGGCGACACCACCGCCCTGTCAGGCACAGCGACAATAGCCGGAGCGACAAAGGAGGCCGGAACGACTATCTACGTCGATATGAGCATCGCGACGCGGATTGGAATGCTGGAATTCGACACAATCGACCGCAATTCTGACGGTGAGCTCGACTATCCCGCGACAATACGGTGCATAGTCACACTCAACGTGCCCGAGGGGATGACCCCCGGCGACCTCCCGGCCGGATACGACATCGAAAACGACTGGCTCACGGGCAGCGTAAAAAGCAACGCAGACGAAGACGGCCGTTCCATAACACGCTCCCTGACAGTCACTGTAAAGAATCCAATTGTGCCGCTCGACATGATGAAGGAATACAACGACGACCTGTCGCGCCTCATCAAAGCGTGCTCATCCTATATAGCATTAAAAAAACTCTGAACCGCAACATTATGACAGCATTCCGATTATTACCCTACCGATTGTCAGGCATCCTGCTGCTTGCCGCAGCCTTCGCGCTGGAAGCACGCGCCGATATCGACCGGAAATTTTACGAAAAGGCAGCCAAGACCGTCTGGTCGATGGACCTGCCGCAGTTCGACCCGGCCGCCGACCTCTCCGACTCAATATACTCAGACAAAGCTGCCGTATACATAGCAAGGTACAGATCTCTGAAAGCCACTCACGACGAAAGCCTGAACAACGCCAAGGCATCGCTTACCGGCATCCGCAACACCAATGCCATCAACGCCGTCGGCATAGACAGGTCTATGGTGAAGATTCTGGACCCGTCGGCACTCGATGATTTCAATTCATTCTCAATAACGTCGCCAAAAATAATTGACATCTACGGACTGAGGGTATCATCCGTCATCCCCTCTTTCGGCGCTCGGCTGATAAAGCCTGACGGCACGGTCGAGAATATCGACATTGCAGAAGCGCTGACCGTCACCGAAGGGAAGAACAATTCCGACGCCGGCTACAAGATAGCCATACCGGGATTAGAGCCGGGAACAGTGCTCGACTATTTTTTTTATACAGAATATTTCATGGACGAGATATCGATGCCTGTCCTGAAATTTGAATTTTTCAAGGAATATCCGACAAAAGATTTCATGCTCGACATAGCGATTTCGCCGACTCTGGCAATGGAATACGCGCACAATAACGGAGCACCCGACTTCTCGCGCAAATGGATCGAGGACTCCTACAACCGCCTTTCACTGCATCTGTCGGGAATGGAGGCTATAGAGCTGGACATGCCGTTTTTTTCGGAAGCGCGACAGATGCCATGCATAGAGTTCTGCATACTCAACAACACCGGACGCCTCAGCAAAGAGCTCTCGACCCGAAAAGGGGGAGTACGCATCGCAGCCCCCTACCTGCTGAGCGATGTGGCATCAGCTTTAAAAGGGGAAAAGTATTCTGAAAAAACGCTGAAAGACGCTACCGGCATAATGAAGAAATGGAAAAAAGACCACCCGCTCGCCTCCAGGCGCGAGATTGTCGACGCAGCATTCGTAGCCATGCATTTCGCGTGCACAAAGAACAAAGAACGCCAATCTGACCGGCAATTCTGCAAATCATTCTCACGGCTACTCGAAAACCTGTCGATAACAGAGCCCGGACGAGTCGCCATCAGCTCCCCGCGCAACCTCTCCATGATAGACAATCTCGCATCGTACAAAGAAGCGAGGTATTTTGTCACCGTCGGCGACTCCTGCTACTTCCCTTTTGAAGGCACTCTACGCGTGCCGGGCGAAATCCCACCGGCCTACGACGGGGAAAAAGCCTACGTATATGACTGCACTCCGAATAACGACCTTCTGCAGACCGCTGCCCGTGCGTTCACAATCCCGCGCAGCAAGCCTAAAGACAAAATATACGAGACCGTCAGCGAGGTTGAACTCAAAAACGACAGCATATTTGATTTAAAAGTCAACACGACATTTACCGCCATCGGCACCGCTAAAGATATACTTAACGGAATTATCCCCCCTGAAGACATCTATAACGCGCAGGCTCATTTCCTCGGGCAAAGCCCCTCTAAACCTCGCGAGCGCGACGAGTTGGAATACACGACCCTCGTACAGCGCAGAAATATGGACGAACTCGCCAAAATAATCTGGAACTGCGACAAAACACTGCTCTACGATTATAATATAACATCGCCGGGGTGCACCCCCGACAATCCTGTCGCCAAATTCGTCATCGCAGCCATGCTGGCCGACATGACGACGGAGACCGGCGATGATATCCTCGTCGACATCGGAAAACTGACCGGACGCCAGCTCGAGCTCAAAGGCTCACAGCGCAAGCGCGACATAAGCATCATCGACAACAGCGCATACCTGCAGCGCCACACTATCAGACTTAAAATTCCCGACGGCTATGAGGCAGTCCCGCAAAGCGTGTCAGCACTCAACAGAAACATATCATCGCCATCAGCCAGCTTCTTCGTGAACGCATCGGTCAACGACGGATATGTAGTGGTGAGCACAGTCGAAATCCACCCCGTCTCAGTCGCTCCGGCATCGGCATGGCCCGATATACTTAAAACGATTGACGCCGCATACGAATTCAATTCGGCGACAATAGCCCTCCGCAGGCTCGACAGTCGGCCCGAAGCTGAGTCAGCGGCATTGCAATAGGCCGATCGGGCGGGCTTTCACCCCCGCCCAATATTTTTTTTCATAAAAATTTCAATTTTTTTGCTGAAAATTTTGGTAATTAAAAAAAAGTGCTTACCTTTGCATCGTTCAACCGACAAGGGGCGCTTAGCTCAGCTGGTTCAGAGCATCTGCCTTACAAGCAGAGGGTCGGGGGTTCGAATCCCTCAGCGCCCACATCCCTTTCACCATGCCATCAGCTTTGTAGCCGATGGCATTTTTATTTTATCCCTCTCCGTGCGGTTTTGCCGCGCCAGCAATTGAAACAAAATTTGTCGACAACATAACAACCCATAACGTAATGGAAAGAAAAGTAAGAGTACGTTTTGCTCCGTCACCCACCGGCCCGCTCCACATCGGAGGCGTCCGCACAGCCCTCTACAACTACCTTTTCGCACGCCGTCACGGCGGCGACATGATACTCCGCATCGAGGACACCGACTCGCAGCGTTTTGTCCCCGGAGCCGAGGACTACATCAACGAAGCGCTCGCCTGGCTCGGTATATGCATTGACGAAGGTGTGCGCGAAGGCGGCGCTTTCGGACCTTACAAACAGAGCGAACGGCGCGACATCTACCGCGACCACGTCAGGACGCTCCTCGACAACGGCAAGGCATACTACGCCTTCGACACCCCCGAAGAGCTCGAGGCTGCACGCGCGGCAACCCCCAATTTCCAGTACGACGCATCCACCCGCATGTCGATGCGCAACTCCCTGTCGCTCGGCGACGAGGAGGCACGCCGACTCATCGATGCCGGCGAAAAATATGTGGTGCGCTTCAAAATCGAACCGGGACGCGATGTCGAGGTCAACGACCTCATCCGCGGCAAAGTCACCATCAACTCGTCAGTGCTCGACGACAAAGTATTGTATAAAAGTGCCGACGACCTCCCCACCTACCACCTGGCCAACATCGTCGACGACCACCTGATGGAGGTGAGCCACGTGATACGCGGCGAGGAATGGCTTCCCTCCGCACCGCTCCACGTGCTTCTCTACGAAGCGTTCGGATGGACCGACACCATGCCGCAGTTCGTCCACCTGCCCCTGCTGCTCAAACCCGACGGCAAAGGCAAGCTGTCGAAACGCGACGGCGACCGTCTCGGCTTCCCCGTGTTCCCCCTCGAATGGCACGACCCCAAGAGCGGCGACATCTCCTCGGGCTACCGTGAGAAAGGCTACCTGCCGCAGGCCGTCGTCAACTTCCTCGCCCTGTTGGGCTGGAACCCCGGCGACGACACCGAAATAATGTCGATGGACGAGCTCATCAGCCGCTTCTCGTTCGACCACTGCTCGCGCTCGGGCGCCAAATTCGACTTCGAGAAGGGCAAATGGTTCAACCACAAATACCTCCAGGAGCTGCCCGACAACGAGCTGCTGCCCATGTTCAAGCCCGTGATGGAAGCCAACGGCGTAAACCCCGCCGACTTCTCCGACGAATACATCGCCCGCGCCATCGCAATGGTCAAGAACCGCGCCAACTTCGTCAAAGACCTCTGGGACCAGGCCCGCTTCTTCTTCGTCGACCCGACTGAATACGAGGCGAAATCAGTAAAAAAACGCTGGACCGCCGAAACTCCCGCCATACTCCGTGCCATGATGGACCGCATGGCTTCGCTCCCCTCGCTCGAGAGCAAGGCCGCCGAAGAAAACATCCTCGCATGGATCAATGAAAACGGCTATCATCTTGGCAACGTCATGAACGCCCTGCGCCTGGCCGTTGTAGGCGAATGCAAAGGCCCCCACATGTTTGACATCACCGAACTGATGGGGCTCGACGCCACCCGACGCCGCGTGGAAAACGCTTGCGCCAACATCCAGCTGTAAGTCCAACCAATCACCGCCGACGTGAATTTTCTCTACAACACCGGAATACATCTCTACAAGGCCGGAGCCGGGATTGCCACCTTATCCAATCCAAAGGCAAAAAAGATGGTCGAAGGCCAAAAAGCCGCATTCGACCATCTGCGTGACACACTCCCCCCCGAAGGTGGCGCCGTGTGGATACACGCCTCGTCATTGGGCGAATTCGAGCAGGGACGTCCGCTCATCGAGCGCATCCGCCGCGAGCATCCCGACAAAAAGATACTTCTTACATTCTTCTCCCCCTCGGGCTATGAAGTGCGTAAGAACTACCCGCAGGTCGACGCCGTGGCCTACCTCCCGTTCGACACCCCGCGCAACGCCCGGCGCTTCATCGAGCTGGTGCGTCCGTCGGCAGCAATTTTCATAAAATACGAATTCTGGGGCAACTACCTGCAGCAGCTGAAGAAAGCCGCAGTGCCCACCTACATCATATCGGCAATATTCCGTCCGGGGCAGATATTCTTCAAGCCCTGGGGCGGCATGTTCCGCCGCATGCTGCGCCGCTTCGACTGCATCTATCTTCAGGACGAAGACTCGCGCGCCCTCCTTTCCGGCATAGGCATCGACAACACCACAGTGGCCGGCGACACCCGCTTCGACCGCGTCACCGACGTGATGGCGCAGACATTCGAGATAGCCGGAGGCGAGAGCCTGCGCTCATTCATCATATTCGGCAGCAGCTGGGAGGCCGACGAAGCCAACTACATACCCTGGCTCAACGCCCGTCCCGACGTAAAATTCATCATCGCTCCCCACGAGTTTGACCAGGCCCGCGTCGACGCCCTCTGCAAAGCCATCGACGGCCGCGTCACCACACTGTCGCAGTGGGAACGCCATATCGCCGACCACGGCACTCCGCCCGACGGCGTGCGCGGCATCGTGGTCGACTGCTTCGGCAAACTGTCGTCGCTCTACCGCTACGCTTCCGTGGCCTACATAGGCGGCGGACACGGCGCCGGCATCCACAACATCAACGAAGCCGCCGTCTACGGCATCCCCGTGGTATTCGGCCCCAACTACCACAAATTCAAGGAAGCACGCGACCTGATAGCACTCGGCGGCGCACTGTGCGTGCCCGACGCAAAAGCAACGGCCGACACCCTCGACCGCCTGCTCGCCGACGAAGCATTCCGCACCGAAGCCGGCAAAACCGCCGGCCGCTACATAGCCGACAACATAGGCGCCACCGACCGCATCTACGCCGACCTCTTCCCCGTAAAATAATCAACATTGCCCGAAGCAGGGCGGTAGCCGGGGCGGGTGTTGCAGAACTCCAAAATTTCGGTTTGCGATGTAGGGACGCACGGCTCGTGCGTCCGGTAAAAGGCTGATAATCAGCATTGTTTTACGGACGCACGAGCCGTGCGTCCCTACGTTTTGGAGTTCTGCAACACCCCCGCAACTTTATGTAGCGGAAAAATAATACCGCGAGGGCGGGACGCCCTCGCCCCGACACGTCAACGCATATAAAACCCGTTTCATTTCACGGAATTAACAGCCATTATTGATTTTTCAGCAAATTTTTTGTAACTTTGCTACAAATGCCGAATACAACAATGAGCGACCTGACTATACCTCCCACCGACCATGAAGATGAGGAAATGACTCCTCAGCCCGACTCACAGAAGCCATACGAAGAGGCTGCATCCGACGTCGTGAAGCACCAGCTACGCGGCATGTACCGCAGCTGGTTCCTCGACTACGCCTCCTACGTCATACTCGAACGCGCCGTCCCCCACATCGAGGACGGACTCAAACCCGTGCAGCGCCGCATACTCCATTCGATGAAGACCCTCGACGACGGCCGTTTCAACAAAGTGGCAAACATCGTCGGAAACACGATGCAGTATCACCCCCACGGCGACCAGTCGATCAACGACGCCCTCGTGCAGCTCGGACAGAAGGACCTCCTCGTAGAGACTCAGGGTAACTGGGGCAACATACTTACCGGCGCATCTGCGGCAGCCGGACGTTACATCGAAGCCCGTCTCTCGCCGTTCGCTCTCGAGACTCTCTTCAACCCCAAGATCACGGAGTGGACTCTCTCGTATGACGGACGCAAGAAAGAGCCCGTCGTACTCCCCTCGAAATTCCCCCTGCTCCTATTCCAGGGAGTGGAAGGCATTGCGGTAGGATTGTCATCGAAAATACTCCCGCACAACTTCAATGAAATCATCGATGCAGCGATAGCCCACCTGCGCGGCGAGGAGTTCACGCTCTACCCCGACTTCGTCACCGGCGGCTTCATCGACGTCAGCCGCTACAACGACGGCGAACGCGGCGGCGTGGTCAAAGTGCGCGCCAAAATCGAGAAAATCGACAACAAGACGCTTGCCATCACCGAGATACCCTACGGCAAGACCACCGGCGCGCTCATCGACTCCATCCTCAAGGCATTCGAAAAAGGCAAAATCAAGATACGCAAGGTCGACGACAACACCGCCGAAAACGCGCTCATACTCGTACACCTGCTTCCCGGCACATCGTCCGACCGCACCATCGACGCCCTCTACGCGTTCACCGACTGCGAGCTCTCCATATCGCCCAACTGCTGCGTCATTTCCGACAAGAAGCCACACTTCCTGGGCGTAAGCGACGTGCTCCGCCACAACGTCGACACCGCACGCGAACTCCTGCGCAAAGAGCTCGAAATATCGCTTTCCGAAGTGCAGGAACTGCTGCATTTCGCTTCGCTTGAACGCATCTTCATCGAGCAGCGCATCTACAAGGACAAGCAGTTCGAACAGGGAGAAACCATCGAGGAGGTAATAGCGCACGTACGCGGACGCCTCATGCCATTCGTCAAGGACCTCGTGCGCGAAATCACCGACGACGACATAATGCGCCTGCTCGAAATCAAGATGAAACGCATCACCAAGTTCGACTCCTCCAAGGCCGACGAACTGATTGCCTCATACCTCGACCGCATCGCCGCAATCAATAAAAACCTCGACAACCTCACCGAATATGCCATCGGATGGTTCGAGGACCTGAAAACGAAATATGGCGACGCATTCCCCCGCCACACCGTCATACGCGGATTTGACAACATCGAGGCCGCCCAGGTGGCCGAAGCCAACGAGAAGCTCTACATCAACCGCGAGGAGGGCTTCATCGGCACATCGCTCAAGAAGGACGAATTCGTGTGCAACTGCTCATCAATCGACGACATCATCATATTCTACCGCGACGGACGCTACAAGGTGGTCAAAGTGGCCGAAAAACTGTTCATCGACAAGAACGTGCTCTACATCAACGTGTTCAAGCGCGGCGACGAACGCACCATCTACAACGCCATCTACCAGGACGGCAAGGGGGGCACATTCTACATGAAACGCTTCGCCGTCACAGGCGTCACCCGCGACAAGGAATACAACCTGACGATGGGCGCCCCCGGCTCGCGAGTCACTTGGTTCAGCGCCAACCCCAACGGCGAGGCCGAAGTCGTCAAGGTCACCCTCAAGCCCAAGGCTCGACTGAAGACCCTCCAGTTTGACGTCGACTTCAGCGAACTCGCCATCAAGGGCAAGCAGTCGCGAGGCAACATCGTCACCCGCAACGAGGTGCACCGCTTCTCTCTCAAAGAGCGCGGCGCATCGACCCTCGGCGGACGCAAGGTCTGGTTCGACCCCGACGTGCTGCGCCTCAACTACGACGGACGCGGCGACTACCTGGGCGAGTTCGGCGGCAACGACACCATCCTCGTCATCCTCAAATCGGGCGAATACTACATGTCGTCGTTCGACGCCGGCAACCACTATCCCGACAACATACTCCGCATCGAGAAATTCCGCCCCGGCCTCGTATGGACCGCCATCCTCAACGACGCCGACCAGGGCTACCCCTATATCAAACGCTTCACCTTCGAGCCGTCGACAAAACAGCAGCGCTACCTCGGCGAAAACGCAAAGTCATCGCTCATCCTGCTCACCGACGAGCCGGGAGCACGCTTCGAAGTGAAATTCGGAGGCTCCGACTCTTTCCGCGAGCCCCTCATCATCGACGCCATTGATTTTATCGCCGTCAAGTCATTCAAAGCCAAAGGCAAACGTGTCACCACATTCGCAATTGACTCAGTGACCGAAATCGAACCCCGCGAAACCGGCCTCGCCGACGAGGAAGAAAACTCATCTTCCTCTCAGTCAGACCTGTCCGACCCGTCTGACCTGTCCGACGACTCCGACATCCTTCTCGAAGAGCGCTCCGACGACGAAGTTCGCGACGAAATCAACGGCCAGGAACGACTATTCTGACAATGAAACGCCTGCTTTTACTCTCCGCCCTACTGCTGACAGCGGCAATCAGCTACGCCCGACAGCCGGCTGCCGCCGACTCTGTAGCACCACTGCGGCCTGTCACCTCGGCCTACATGCTTGAGGCGGGAAGCTCGTCGGTAGCCGACAGCTACCTCTCCCCGCTCACCTACCGCGGCTGGAACGCCGCTTTCGCCTACGAACGCTTGCAGGCCATGAAGTTCGACCCCGACAACTGGGTCATGCAGCTCAACGCCCGCATCGGGCTCGACCGCGGACGCAACCAGGCCCGCAACGCCGCGACATGGCGCATCGACGCCAATTTCTCCTGGGGCATGCTACACCGATGGAAGCCGCTCCCGATGCTGACACTTGCCGTCGGCGGTTCCACCGGCATCGACGCCGGCTGCATCTACAATCCGCGCAACTCCAACAATCCGGCGTCGGCAAAACTGGCATGGACGGTCAACGCCACCGCCTATGCCGCCTGCAACCTCACGATTGGCTCCCTCCCCGTCACACTGCGCTATCAGCCTACACTCCCTCTCGCCGGCATCTTCTTCTCACCCGAATACGACGAACTTTACTACGAGATATACCTCGGCAACCATGACGGCCTCGTGCACTTCGCATGGCCCGGCAACCGTTTCGCCATGACCAACCTGCTGACCGCCGACCTCCATTTCGGAGCCACCTCGCTGCGTCTCGGCTACCGCGGCTACACCTTCTCAAGCAAAGCCAACGCTCTCGTAACCAATATCCACACCCACGCTTTCGTCATCGGCCTCTCCGGCGAATGGCTATCACTGTCACGCCGCCACTCACTGAGCCGCGACGCACGCATCATCTCCGCCCTGTACTAATGAAACAGCTCCGACTCATCATCCTGTCCATCGCCTCGCTGCTGCTTGCCGCATCGTGCCACGAGATACCGCAATATGCCGACAACCCGCGCGGCAACTTCGAAGCACTGTGGCGCACCATCGACGAGCACTACTGCTTCTTCCGCGAGAAAAACATCGACTGGAACGACGTATATTCACGCTACTCCCCCATGATAAGCGACAAAATGACTGCCGAGGAACTGTTCGACGTATGCGCCTCCATGCTCGACGAACTGCGCGACGGCCACGTCAATCTATCTTCGTCATTCAACACATCATACTACCGCAAATGGTGGAGCGACTACCCCCAGAACTTCAACAACCGCATCATCGAGAAGCACTATTTCAACTTCAACTACCGCCAGACCGGCTCCGTCATCTACGGCATCCTACACGAAAACATAGGCTACATGCGCATCCCCTCGCTCGCCTACAGCATCGGGGAAGGTAACCTCGACAACATCCTCTACTACCTGCGCACATGCGACGGCCTCATCATCGACCTGCGCGACAACGGCGGAGGCTCAATGACAGCCGTAGAGACAATCGTCGCCCGCTTCATCACCTCCCGCACACTCGCCGGATACATCAGCCACAAGAACGGCCCGGCGCACGACGACTTTTCCGAACCCTATCCCTACTACTACAACCCCGCGCAGCAGGGACGCATCATGTGGGGGAAACCCGTTGCCGTACTCACCAACCGCTCCACATTCTCCGCAGCCAACAACCTCGTTTCAATAATGAAACTGCTCCCCGACGTCAAAATCGTCGGAGCCACTACAGGCGGTGGCTCAGGCATGCCATTCTCATCCGAGCTACCCAACGGCTGGGGCATACGCTTCTCGGCAGCCCCCGTACTCGACCCCCTCGGGCAGACCACCGAATTCGGCATCGAGCCCACAGAAGGCTGCGCCGTCAACCTCGACCCACAGGCCGCCATCCAAGGCCGCGACACCATCCTCGACTTCGCCATCAACCTCCTCTGCAACCAAACACCCCGACTATAAGCCTAATAAACAATAAAAGTTCACCCCACCCCCCAAAAAAGTCCCTAAAGACCTTAGCGACCTTAAAGACCTTAGCGACCTTAAAGACCCTAAAGACCTTTGCAGCCTCAAAGCCCTCAAAGCCCTTAGCGCCACCACCCCTTGCAACCCTCCCCGATTTTTCGTAACTTTGCACCGCAAAGCCGGAAACAGTTTGTGAAAATGCCCGGCGACAATTCTAAGGTTATTACATTATGAAAAAACGTGAACTGATATCCCGTTACGCCATCTTTGTAATCGGGCTCTTCCTGCTTTCGGCCGGAGTGTCACTTATTATCCGCTCCACCCTCGGCACCACGCCGATATCAAGCGTCAACTACGTCATGAGCGTCAACACCCCACTGACCCTCGGCGCATGGACATTCATCATCAACATACTCCTCATCATAGGCCAGTTCATCATCCTCGGCTCAGGGCGAACACCCCGCGACACCGTCGAAATCCTGCTACAGATACCATTCTCATTCCTCTTCGGCGCATTCATCGACCTCAACCTATGGCTCACATCCTCGCTCCACCCATCAGGCTACATGATGGCCATCGGCATACTGCTCGTTGGCTGTCTCGTGCAATCGATCGGCGTAGTCTTTGAAATCAAACCCAAAGTAGCAATGATGTCGGCCGAAGCATTCATCATGTACGCATCGCGACGCTGGGGCAAACCCTTCGGCAAACTCAAAGTGGCGTTCGACCTGACGCTCGTCACCTCGGCCGTACTCATCTCGCTCCTGCTCAGCCACCGCATCGACGGCATACGCGAAGGCTCCCTCATAGCAGCCTCCGTCACAGGCTTCATAGTGACATTCCTCGCCCGCCACATAATCACACGCCGCAACCTCAACCGCCTGCGTTCAGCACTCCCCACCCGCTAACCCTCAATTATCGTCTTTGGTGCCTTGTTTACAAAGAAACCGCGGCTACTACCTTACTGATCATCAGCAATCTTCACATAGTAGCCGCGGTTTTTAACCGCGGTAAGTTGAGTTCGGCAACACCCCAGCTCCTCAAAGTAATCACGTATCAATCAACATTTGTCCGTAAATAAGATCCGAAGGACCGGGGAGCTACTATTCCTACACTTCAAAAGTTATATCCGAGACTGAACGTAACACGGTTCTCATGGAATTTTCCGTCTGAATTGCTCATCATATTCACCATGCCGAGCGAACCGCTGACGCCAAAATAAAAGTGTTGGTACGAAACTCCCGCACCAATACCCCAGAGCACATCCACACGTCTCATGCCTCCGTCATCGCCATATACGCTCTCGGAATCGTTCCCTATGCCATCACCATCATAGTGCTCCTTAGCCGAAAATCCGATTTCAAGTTCAGGCCCGGTGAAAAGCGACAGACTCACGTCTTCCGTAAAATCGAAATGATAGCCGGCCATTACCGGAATACGCATACCGAACTTTCTTATCGACACACCGTCCACACCATCAAATATTTCCAACAAATCCTTTTTATAAGAATACGTATTGTAGTAGAACTTCAGGCCGGGTTCAATATAAAAATTAGCTACCACAGGGATATTATAAATACCGCCGATTTCAACACCTCCGCCATTTTTGAATACACTGAGGCTGACATCATCCTCTGAAATTTTTCCCGGACAAGTAACTTCTCCACCTACCCTGATTCCAAAATAAGCCTTGTTGTCAGGATTGTTCACAATACTGCGCTGAGCAGCCATTGGCACACATGCCCCAGCGACTAACGCCGCCGCAATTAAAAATTTTTTCATCTTTTTGTCTGTTATCCGCCGGCCTGAGATAGCTAAGTTCATAATGCAGAAACGTGAGCCGACTATGCCACGTCTTGATTTGAAGGCCGTAGGAAAACCATTTGCACAGATGTAGCTATAGCTGCCCACGCTATACGCGTGAGAACCTCTATGCTGATCTTTGTGCAATTTTTAGAATTTCCTACGTTCTCAAATCACAAGATTTCGCATAACGTTTCTTTTATATACTTTCGAAATGTCATGGCAAGCAAGACTCACCAATCGCAAAGATAACTCTTTTTTTTCAACGACAAGAGTTTTCCACCCAAAATATCCGGATAAAATATACGGATCACATGCAAAATCACCCCACCCGATTATACATTATGAATTATCCTCAGTCAGCTCCCACTATCGCCACAAGCTCGTCAGGCGCATTGATGATATGGTCGGCATAAGCCTCCGTCAGCTCGGCCACACTGCGGAAACCCCAGCTCACACCCGTCGATTCGACGCATGCGCGGCGTGCCGTCTCCATATCCACACCCGAGTCACCCACCATCATTACATCATGCTTCGGCGTAGGATACTCACCGAGTATGCGGAACACCACCGACGGATCCGGCTTCACCGGCACACCCTCCGTCTGCCCGGCCACCGCCACCCACGATATGTAGGGGAAGAAATGCCCTATCAGTTTCGACGCACCGGCCTGATACTTATTAGTCGCGACAGCCATTTTCACACCCGCCGCCTGCAGGTCGCGCAGCATATCCTCAATTCCGGGATACGGCACTGTCGTATCGGTAAGATGCTCGTCATAATAACTGATGAAATCAGCGCGCAGACGCTCCACCGTAGCCTTGTCACGGCATTCCGAAGGGAGCACACGCTCTATCAGTTTCGTGATACCGTTGCCCACGAAATGCGGATAAGCCGACAGATGGTGAGTCGGATACCCGTTCTTCTCAAGAGCATAATTTGCAGCATGTCCCAGATCGGTAATCGTATTGAGCAACGTCCCGTCAAGGTCAAATATCACCAGTTTCTTCTTCTCGCCATTCATAACTATTATAACAAATTTCAAATCATCATGTTTGACATCCGCAGCACAACCCGAAGGTGACCCCTGACTACGGCTTCCGCAGGACGCCGATTGTATCCGCCTTGGCCTCCTCTCAAAACGGGTATCCTATCGAGAAATGCAGCGTCTTGTCCCTGCCCCAGCGCGGATGCAGCAGCGGCCACTCCTCCTGCCCCATTGCCGGATTGTGCGCCTTCATACCCAGATCCAGACGCAGCAGGAAATACGTGAAATCAAAGCGGATACCGGCGCCATAGGCCGCCGCAATCTGCTTGTAGAACGTATTGAAATGGAACATACCCCCCGGCTGGTTCTCGTAGTTGTGTATCGTCCATATATTGCCCGCGTCGATAAAGAGCGCACCCTCTATCACCCAGAACAGCTTCGCCCTGTACTCCACACTCAGGTCAAGACGTATGTCGCCGCACTGGTTGATGAAATCGGTCACCGAATTGCGGGCGTCGTATGCACCCGGGCCAAGAGTCCTCACACCCCATCCTCTGACCGAATTGGCGCCACCCGCATAAAACCGCTTCTCGAATGGAATCATCTTCGAGTTGCCGTAAGGCACTCCGATACCGAAACCGCCGTGAAGCGCTATCGAGTTGCGCGAATTGAAATTGTACACCCACGAATAGTCAAAATCTATCTTGGCATACTGCGCATATTGCGTGTTGAACACCTTGTAGGCATCATCATGCCGTTTCTGACCTGTAATCGACGACAGCGCATACAGCAGGTTGCCCGCCGTCTCCACCGATGCCCGGAGAGTCCATATCTTCCGTTGGAACGGATTGCCGAACAGACGGTCGCCCGGCATGATCGGACGACGGTTAGTGCGGTAAACCGAATACCCCATGCGCATTATCAGATGGTCCTCGTATGAATATCTCAGCAACGGATTCTGCGGAGCCACCGTATTGATGAAATCTATTGTCGACTTCGGCAGATACACATAATTGAGGTCTATAAGGTCAAACGTGTTCCTTCTCATGTTCGACGGGTCGTTCCAGCGGTATTTCCATGCCGCGCCCGATATCACTCGCGTATACTCGGGGCGCTCCTGGTAGTTGAACGAAACAGCAAACTCCGTCTGCGCCTTCGAACGCTGCTTGAAACTCTTCGATATGAACGGAGCCTCAAACTTCGGGAACGTTATGCCCACCTCGGCGGCCACCTCCGTGTATCGGTCGTTTATCAGACCCGTCGGACGCCCCGACAGACTTTCGTACGACGTCCTCACCTTCGCCGTCAGCACCTCCGCGCCTCGGGCAAGGTCGCGGTGCTGGTAAGTGACTCCGATGCCAAAGCCGAGGTCACCCTCCGAGTTCGTACCCTCCACCTCAAACGTCACGCCCTGCTTCTTCGTGCGCGACAACGTAATCACCGCCTCAAGCATCGGCTCTCCGTCGACAGTCTCAGGCACCATCGCGATATTCACATACTTTACTATGGCAAGCTGTGTCAGCGCCTCATACGTGCGGTTCACATCAGTGGCACTGTAAGGCTCGCCCGGACGTATGAAACATTTCTCCTCAAGCAGCGGCAGCTTCAGATATCTGTCATTGTCATATATTACCGTAAATTTTCCCGAAGTGACCGTATCCGACGGCATTCCGGGCTTATGGTCGGGCGATTCAACACGATACACCACCCGGCTCACATCCAGCGGACGCTCCCTGTACGTCGAATCGGCCTTCTGCGGCAGAAGCACATGCATCGTCAGCTCCACATCTTTCGACTGCGCCGTAGTGTCGGCGATAAATGTAATCTGTTCCTTCGTGAAATTGTAATACCCCTTGTCGCGCAGACGGGATGTGATGCCCACCCTCTCGTTCTCCAGCAGGTCGCGGTTGAGCGGGGTTCCGGCCGCAATAGTCAGCTTGTCCGTATCCGACATTATCACCTCCCCCACGCCGGGGTCGTCGAACTCATATCTGATGTTTCTGATGATATGAGGTTCGCCGGCATTGACATGATACACAAGCTCAACCTTACGGTCCTTTCTGTTGAATACGGAGTCGACCTCCACAATGGCGTTGGTGTAGCCCTTGTTGACAACTGCCAGCTCAAGCTGTCTGCGCGACTGCTCGGTAAGCTCCGGATCAAATATCACCGGCGCCTGCCCCAGGCTGCGTGCCCAGCGGTTGTACCACCGTGTCGTGTCGCGCCCCGACATATTGTATATGCCCAGCTGCAGTTTCGCGAAACCGAGCACCACATGGTTGGGCTGCTGGCGAAGATAATTGATCAGCGACATCTCGTTCATGCCGGTCGACGGGTCCACATCTATACGGACTTTGTCGAGAAGGTATTTCCCTTCAGGCACATGGCGCGACGTACTGCACCCCGACAGCAACTGGGCCAGCCCGATGCCGACAACAACCGACAATATGCCAAATATCCTTATCATCTGAATTTCACACTCCTGTTTTGATAGACTCCACCGGTCTCTCAGCGCTCCGGCCTGTATATAAGCGTATTGGCTCGCTCGGGCCGGAATATGTTGCCGGCCGCTTCCCGCAGGTCGTCCGCAGTCAGCGCCCGGTAGCCGGCTATCGTGAGATTGATATCCTCGTTGTGGTATTCGCTCATGGCAAGAGCCTGCGCTTTCGCCAGATAGCTGACATTGTTGAATGTCATGGCCGACTCCATCCTGTTGATGGCTCGGGTGAGCTGCTCCTCGCTGAAGTCCCGGGTCATTATATCCTCCACCTTCGCATTGACAGCCTCGATGGCACGCCGCTCGTTCTCCTCGCCGTTCTCACGCAGACGCATGTTGAGCAACAGCAGTCCCGGCTCCTCGCATCCGAGTATCGATGCGTCGACCGACGTAAACAGATCGCTATCCATCAGAAGCTCCCTGTAGAAAATCGACGACTCGCCGTTGGCCATCAGGTCGGTAAGCAGATCGGCGCAATAATATTGCTTCGTGCCGTAACCCTCCATTGGATAGGCTATCGTAATGTCGGTCTGAGGCACATGTCCGGTCGCTTCCGCCATGCGGGGCGACGTCTGCAATGGCTCGGCAGCGTAGTCGCGTGGTGCGATGTCGCGGCGCGGGATATCGCCGAACCACTTCTCTGCCAGACGGCGCGTTTCCTCTGCCGTGATGTTTCCCGACACTCCTACCACCGCATTGTTGGGCGCGTAGTGCGAGAAGAAAAAACTCCTCACGTCATCCTGCGTGACACGGGCTATATGTTCCGGCGTCTTCCCTATCACCGGCCACCGGTAGGGATGGACGGTGTAGGCCATACGGCGCAGATGATGGCTCATGTCGCCATACGGACGGTTGAGACACTGCTGCTTGAACTCCTCCGTCACCACCGAACGCTGCACCTCGAGCGTTCGGTCCGAGAACGCCGGACTCAGCATCCTGTCGCTCTCGAGCCAGAATGCCGTCTCGGCGTTCTGTGCCGGCACTATGTCATAAAAATTAGTGAAATCGTTTGAGGTCCACGCGTTGTTCTTGCCCCCGGCACGCTCTATCGCGCCGTCGAAGTCGGGAATATTGACCGACCCGCCGAACATCAGGTGCTCGAACAGATGCGCAAGCCCCGTGAGGTCGCTATTCTCGTCGCGTGCTCCGACATTGTAGAGCACATTGACGGCGACCATCGCCGTATTGCCGTCGTAATTGTGAACGAATCGCAACCCGTTGGCAAGCTCAAAACGCGTAGTCTCTACCATTATTCCACCTCTACCGAAATGATTTTCACATCTTCAGTCGGGCGGTCATTGCGGTCGGTATCCACTTTCTGCATCGCGTCGACCACATCCATTCCCGAAATCACCTCGCCGAACACCGTGTACTGGCCGTCGAGATGCGGAGTGCCACCCTCGGTGCTGTACGCCTTGCGCTGCTCCTCAGTCAGCTTCGCCGGATTTTCTGCCGCCTCGGCCTCCGTGATGGCGATAAGCTCGTCCTGAAGTTTCATCAGGCCGTCGCGGTCTCCCTTGCGCTGCATCTCCTCTATCTTCGCACGGTTTTCACCCACCAGGCGCTGGAAGATACCCTGCTGCTGGGCCATCTGCAGCTGCGACTCCATCTGTCCCATCTGTGCGGCACTGTAGGCTTTGCCGGTCACGATATAGAACTGGGAACCCGACGAACGGCGCTCGGGATTGACCTGGTCGCCCTGACGCGCGGCCGCAAGCGCTCCACGCTTGTGAAAATGCTTCGGATACACAAACTCCGCCTCAAGCGTATAACCCGGATCGCCCGAACCGAGCATCTTGCCCTTCGGTGCATTCTTCGACTCGGGATCGCCGGTCTGCACCATGAATTCATTGATCACGCGGTGAAACAGCACCCCGTTGTAGAATCCCTCCTTGGCAAGCTTCACGAAATTGTCGCGGTGACGCGGGGTGTCGCCATACAGACGCACCTTTATATCACCCATCGTAGTGCTGATTTTAACTATGACATCCTCTTTGCTGATGTTGGCGGTATTGTTTGTCGCTGTCTCTTTATTTTCCATAACTTCTGTATTTTTTACCATGACATCCTCTATGTCGATGCCAGCGGTATCGTTTATCGCTGTCTCGTTCTTTATTTCAACAACTTCTGCATTCTTCGCTTCATCGTCATTTGCAGCCGCATCGCCTCGGTCGGCCCGGCTGCAGCCCATTGACACAAACATCAGCGCGCCCAAGGCCGCCGTTGCCATTGCTGTTTTCATATACCTTTGGGATAAAGACGCTTATAGATGCGTCTGAAATTATTATCACTCAGTCTCAGCTCCTCGGCGCGTTCAAGATAGTCATCGCCGTAAAGACTCTGCAGCAGATGTCCTATATAGACACGCTCCCTGTCCTTGTCGATAGCCGCGCTCACCATCTTGTCGATGGCCGGGGCGAACCGCTCCTTGTCGACAGCATGGAGATAACGCGCCGCGCTCACCAGGAACTGGCCGTTGCCGTCCACCTTGATCAGATTGTCGGTCAGACCGTCAAGGTCCTCATCTATGACGCCAATATTGTTGGCAATGTATTCATACGTCAGCAGTCCGTCTGAATCCTTTTCAAGTTCTTTTATTGTCTTCGCATCCATTGTTTCCTGTTTTAATGACAAAATTACATACCGACGCACTTCAGAATGCGTCAAATTCATACTCGGCATGCTATTTACCCCGCAAAAATACACTAAATTACTTGCTCGGCAAAATTAATCACACGTGCCGGCTCGTTTTTTTCTCAAAATTATCGTAAATTTGCACATCAATTCGGACGGCATCCCAATTCTCTTCTCAGAGCCGTTCCCCCAATAGGTTTTCTTTTTATGAAAAAATTCACCAAGATTGTAGCTACCGTATCCGACAAACGATGCGACGTCGACTTCATCAACGACCTGTTCGTCAACGGCATGAACGTCGTGCGTATGAACTCGGCGCACCTCTCGCTCGAAGGATTCACAAAAATCGTCGACAACGTGCGTAAAGTTTCCGAACGCATCGGCATCCTCATCGACACAAAAGGTCCGGAAATCCGCACCACAAACAACGATTTCCCCGATAAGGACACCCCCATATCAATCTCGATAGGCGACAAAATCAAATTCGTCGGAAATCCCGCCGGACTCTCATCCCGCGAATGCATCTGCCTCTCCTATCCCGAAATTGCCGACGACGTTCGTCCCGGCGACCACCTCCTCATCGACGACGGCGAACTCGACTTCATCATCGACTCGATCGACAACGGAACAATCAACGCCACTGCCCTCAACGCCGGCTCACTCGGCGCACGCAAAAGCGTCAACATTCCCGGCGTATCGATAAAACTCCCCTCCCTCACTCCGCGCGACATAACCAACATCGGCTACGCCATCGACCTCGGCATCGACTTCATCGCCCACTCGTTCGTACGCTCCGCCGACGACGTCCGCGCAATCCAGTCAATCCTCGACGAACGAGGCTCTTCGATCAAAATCATATCAAAAATCGAAAATCAGGAGGGCATCGACAACTTCGACGAAATCCTCGAAGCATCCTACGGCATAATGATTGCACGTGGCGACCTCGGCATCGAAATCCCCGCCGAACGCATCCCGGGCATCCAGAAAAGCCTGATTGACAAATGCATCCGCGCCCACAAGCCCGTGATTGTTGCCACACAGATGCTCCACTCCATGATTTCAAACCCGCGACCCACACGCGCCGAGGTCTCCGACATAGCCAACGCCGTCTACCAGCACACCGACGCTCTGATGCTCTCGGGAGAGACTGCCTACGGACGTTATCCCGTCGAAGCGGTCGCAACAATGACCCGCGTGGCCCTCGAAGCCGAACGCTCCATCGGCGACGCATCCCCGGCCATAACTCCGGTCATCGAACCCGACCTGACATCATTCCTCGCCCGGCAGTCCGTCAAATCCAACTCCGTGCTTGGCACACGCGCCATCATCACCGACAGCTACACCGGACGCACCGCACGCTACATTGCATCATACCGCGGAATGTTCCCCACCCTCGCCCTCTGCTACCGCGAGAACGTCGTCCGCCTTCTCTCACTCTCCTACGGCGTATGGGCCATCCACCAGCCGCCGACATCATCATCCCGCCAGTATCTCCGCAACGGACTCTGCCACCTGCTCGAAAGCAAACGACTGACGCTCGACGACTCCATCGCCTACCTCGGAGGCGGCTTCGGCGAAGGACGCGGCACCACATTCCTCGAAATCAACAAAGTAAGTGAAGTAATGGAAAACTACTGCACCTACTCCCTCCCCAACCTCGAGGACGTAACCCAGACCGCCCTATCGGAATAAGCCCCATTAGCCCTATTAGCCCTATTGGCCCCATTAGGCCTATCTCCTCCCGATTAATCCCGTTAAATCAAAAAATTCAAAATTCAAAATTATCATGATTACTCAAGAACAATTAAAAGAGACTTTTGAACGCAAGCTCGCGTTGAGGAGGTATCTTTGACATCGACAGCAAGAAAATAGAACTCGAAGAAGAAGAACTCCGCACCCACGTCCCCGACTTCTGGGAGCACCCCAAGGAGGCGCAGGCGCAGATGAAAAAAATCAAAGACATCAAAGCCTGGATTGACGGATACCACGAAATCGAAAACCTCGTCGACGAGCTCCAGCTCTCATTTGACTTCTACAAAGAGGAACTCGTCACCGAAGAGGAAGTCGACCGCCAGTACGCCGCCACAGTCGAAGCCATCGAGGCCCTCGAACTGCGCAACATGCTCCGACGCGAGGAAGACAAACTCGGCGTCGTCCTCAAAATCAACTCCGGAGCCGGCGGCACCGAAAGCCAGGACTGGGCACAGATGCTCATGCGCATGTACCTGCGCTACTGCGAACGCAACGGCTACAAGACATCAATCGCCAACCTCCTCGAAGGCGACGAAGCCGGCATCAAGTCATGCACCATCAACGTCGAGGGCGACTTCGCCTACGGATACCTCAAAAGCGAGAACGGCGTCCACCGCCTCGTCCGCGTCTCCCCCTACAACGCCCAGGGCAAACGCATGACATCCTTCGCATCCGTATTCGTCACCCCCCTTGTCGACGACACCATCGAGGTCAAGATCGAACCCGCGCTTCTCTCATGGGACACATTCCGTTCGGGAGGCGCAGGCGGACAGAACGTCAACAAAGTAGAGTCAGGCGTGCGACTGCGCTACCAGTTCACCGACCCCTACACAGGCGAGAAAGAGGAAATCCTCATTGAGAACACCGAAACCCGCGACCAGCCCAAAAACAAGGAAAACGCCCTGCGACACCTCCGCTCCATACTCTACGAGAAGGAGATGCAGCACCGCCTTGAAGAACAGGCCAAGGTCGAAGCCGGAAAAATGAAAATCGAATGGGGCTCGCAGATACGCTCCTACGTATTCGACGACCGACGCGTCAAAGACCACCGCACAGGCTTCCAGACCTCCGACGTCAACTCCGTAATGGACGGCGACCTCGACGGCTTCATAAAAGCCTACCTGATGGAATTTGCCGCCGAAGAAGAAGCAAAATAACCACCGCCAATGGGACTAATTAGCCCGATATTAGACTAATTAGTCCCATTGGCCCCATTCGCCCCATCAGGCCTATCCCCCAATCCCCCCCCAAAAAAACAATGCAAAAACTTACAATCATAAAAGTAGGCGGAAAAATCGTCGAAGAGCCCGACACCCTCGCCGCCCTCATAGCCGACTTCGCGCGCATCCCAGGCCTCAAACTCCTCGTCCACGGCGGCGGACGCTCCGCCACACGCATCGCCTCGCAGCTCGGCATCGAACAGAAGATGGTCGACGGCCGGCGCATCACCGACGCCGACACCCTCCGCGTCGTCACGATGGTCTACGGAGGCCTCGTCAACAAAAACATCGTCACATCCCTCCAGGCCGCAGGCATCAACGCAATAGGCCTCACAGGCGCCGACATGGACATAATCCGCTCACACCGCCGCCCCGCAGGCAACGTCGACTACGGCTTCGTCGGCGACGTCGACCGAGTCGACGCCCAAGCCATCGCACGCATCCTCGACGCCGGAATGGTGCCCGTCATCGCACCCCTCTCACACGACGGACAAGGCTCCATGCTCAACACCAACGCCGACACCATAGCCTCCGAAGTGGCCTGCGCGCTGGCGCCACTCTTCGACACCACACTCACATTCTGCTTCGAGAAAGCCGGAGTCCTCGCCGACGAAAACGACGACTCTTCGGTCTTAGAAAAAATCAATCGCGCAACTTATCAACAGCTGCGCGACCGAAATATTATTGTCGGCGGTATGATACCGAAACTCGACAATGCGTTTAAAGCACTGAATTCGGGTGTCAGAGAGGTCATTATCACCAAAGCCGACGCACTCGGAAAATCCGGCTGCGGAACAGTCATCTGCCACTGACCTCCGTGTGGCCCGACATCTTATCGCAAGAAAAGGCCACCCCGTATATTTTAATTATTGTTTATTCTTCAGCTATTAGACTTTTTTAATAGCCGAAAGTTTAATCGCCCACACATTTTTTCGGCATTTTTTCGTAAATTTGCATGTCGAAAACATCTCCGCCTCTCTCTGACACTACCGTCCCGCCTGTCCGGCCGGGTCTGACACCGAGTTTCAGCTTTCTTTAATCAATCACCAATATATTTTCAGGCTATGAACAAAATTGACCGTCTTCTCGCTGAAAAACTACTCAAAATCAGTGCTATCAAGCTCCAACCCGAAAACCCCTTCACATGGGCCTCGGGATGGAACTCACCCATATATACCGACAACCGCAAGACCCTCTCATATCCCGAGATACGCACCTTCATAAAAGTAGAGCTCTCACGCCTCATCATGGAGAACTTCCCCGAAGCGGAAGCCATCGCAGGCGTCGCAACCGGAGCCATCGCACAAGGTGCACTCGTTGCCGACGAGCTCATGCTCCCCTACGTCTACGTACGCCCTACCCCCAAGGACCACGGACTTGAAAACCTCATCGAAGGCTCACTCCGCCCCGGACAGAAAGTAGTCGTAATCGAAGACCTCGTCTCAACCGGAAGCAGCTCACTCAAAGCCGTAAACGCCATCCGCGCAGCAGGCAGCGAAGTCATCGGCATGGTGGCAATCTTCTCCTACGAATTCCCCGTCGCAGTAGAGCACTTCAAGCAGGAGAAAGTCAAACTCCTCACCCTCAGCAACTACTCTGCTATGCTCGACGCAGCCGTAAAGACAAACTTCATCCGCGAGTCCGACGTCAAGACCCTTGAACTCTGGCGCGAAGACCCCGCCAACTGGGTTCCATCCTCCTCCAACGACAACTAATCACGCGGACCCATCCACAAAACAACACTGTCAATGTCAAAATACGAAAGCAAAACAGTAACCGTACAGAAACCGGCTGAAGAAATGTTCAGCCGGTTTTCCGACCTCTCATTCTTCGAAAAAAGAGTTCAGGAACTCCCCGAAGAGCAGCGCGCC
This sequence comes from uncultured Muribaculaceae bacterium, assembly GCA_947174635.1. GTDB lineage: Bacteria > Bacteroidota > Bacteroidia > Bacteroidales > Muribaculaceae > JAGBWK01. The sequence continues at coordinate 10,443 of CAMWJS010000002.1, read as the reverse complement.
AAACTCGGCGAAGTCCACTTCGCCCCCGACTCAATAAGCATCGTCACCCCCCAGGTAGGCGAACTCAAATTTGAAGTCATCGAGCGCCACCCCAACGACAAGATTGTATTCGGAAGCCCCTCCGCTCCAATCCCGCTGACCATGACGGTCAACTTCGCGGAAGTCACACCCGACTCAACCGACGTCACAACAGTCATCGAAGTCGAAATCCCCGCCATGCTCCGTCCCTTCGTCGGACCGAAGCTACAGCAGGCAGCCGACAAATTCGGTGAAATGATATCAAACCTCAGCCGCTCATAAAAGGGCTGAGGTTTTTCTTACTAAAATAGCGATATCAGCTACAACAGCTATGTTAGCTATATCAGCTACAGTAGCTATTGTAGCTGATATAGCACCCCCCCGACAGCCAAAAATTACTAATTACTAATTCCTAATTGAATAGAGATGGCAACTAAACTCTGGGAAAAAAGCACATCGGTCGACACAGGCGTCGAAGCCTACACCGTAGGCCGCGACCGCGAGATGGACCTCTACCTCGCGCCATTCGACGTACTCGGCTCAATGGCCCACATACGCATGCTCCGGTCAATCGACCTCCTCACATCCGACGAACTCGCAGCCCTCACCGACGCCCTGCGCGACATCTTCAACGACATCACCGCCGGCAACTTCATCATCGAGGAAGGCGTCGAGGACGTCCATTCCCAGGTAGAACTGCTGCTCACACGCCGCCTCGGCGACATCGGCAAGAAAATACACTCCGGACGCTCGCGCAACGACCAGGTGCTCGTCGACCTCAAACTCTTCATACGCTCCCGCATCGAAGACCTCGTCAACGCCGTGTCACGCCTATTCGACATACTCCTGCGCCAGAGCGAACGCTACAAAGACATCATAATCCCCGGCTACACCCACCTCCAGGTCGCAATGCCGTCATCGATGGGACTGTGGTTCGGAGCCTACGCCGAAAGCCTCGTCGACGACCTCACCGTGCTCCGCGCAGCCTACGAAGTCACCAACCGCAACCCCCTCGGCTCAGCCGCAGGCTACGGCTCATCGTTCCCCCTCGACCGCACCATGACCACCGACCTGCTCGGCTTCGAATCGATGGACTATAACGTAGTCTACGCCCAGATGGGACGCGGCAAAACCGAACGCATCGTAGCCAACGCAATAGCCTCCATAGCCGCCACCGTAGGCAAACTCGCATTCGACGCCTGCATGTTCAACTCGCAGAACTTCGGATTCATCAAACTCCCCGACGAATTCACCACCGGCTCATCCATAATGCCGCACAAGAAAAACCCCGACGTATTCGAGCTCACCCGAGCCAAGTGCAACAAGCTCCAGGCCCTCCCCGTCGAGATTACACTCATCACCAACAACCTCCCCTCAGGCTACTTCCGCGACCTCCAGCTCGTCAAAGAGTCATTCCTCCCAGCATTCGACACCATCATATCCATCCTCGACATGACAGGCCGCATGCTCGCCGACATAAAGGTCAACCCCGACGTAGCCCGCGACCCCCGCTACAAATTCATGTACTCCGTCGAAGAAGTCAACCGCCTCGCAGCCGCAGGCACCCCCTTCCGCGACGCCTACCGTCAGGTAGGACTCGCCATAGAGCACGGCGACTTCACCCCCGACTACAACATCCACCACACCCACGAAGGCTCCATAGGCAACCTCTGCAACGACCGCATCCGCACCCGTTTCGACCACATAGAGTCGCAATTCGACTTCACCACCTACCACCGCGCCTTCAACACCCTCCTCGGCAGGCAATAAACCCGCCGTCCCGACAAAAAAAACAATAAACAACAATAAGTCGAGGGTGTTGCATAACTCGGAAGAATGCTGCCGGGATGTAGGGACGCACGGTTCGTGCGTCCGCCAATATGAAGCTTTGCAACACCCTCGACCTTAGACCCCCCACCTCACTTTCTCCCCCAAATGCCTAAAATCAAAAATCTAAACCCCGGATTAGCGCTTGCGCTCACCCTCAGCCTCGCCGCATGCGACAAAGTCGACGACGACCGCATCCCCCCCTACCCCGTCTACGTCCAGTTCCAGACACAAGCCGACTGGACCGTCTACGGCGTATCGGGAGCCTGCGACTACAAATACTTCATCAAAGAAAACCGCACACCCGCCAACTACCCCTGGACAGCCATGACCGAAACAGGCTTCGGAGGCATACTCCTCGTCAGCGACATCCACGGCGCACCCCACGCCTACGACCTCGCATGCCCCGTTGAAGCCCGGCGTGACATCCGCATAACCGTCGACACCGACCTGCAGCGTGCACGATGCCCCCGCTGCCACTCCGTCTACGACATCTTCACCAACTACGGCCTCCCAGTCCAAGGCGAAGCCGCCGCCAAAAACTACGCCCTCCGCCACTACCACACCGGCACCGGCTACCAAGGCCAATACCTCATAATAACCAACTGAACAAAATCATCACCCCCGCTCCCGCCCACGGAGAGCCGGAGGCTCGGGAATGTGATTAACCCCGGTTCGAAGAACGCGGAGCGGGCGCAGACCGGGGCTCTCGACGCCCCATCCCGCAACAAGCCCGGGAAGGGCGACCCGTGGTACCCCCAATCCATCTTCCCACCACCACTGGCTTTCTTTCCCCACCTATGCCCAATGAAAGTGGGGGCAAAATTCAGAAAAACGCCTCCGAAAAGTAGGGACGCACGGCTCGTGCGTCCGCCAACCTCCTGATTATCAGATACAAATTCTGACACACAAACCGTGCATCCTACAATATGACCTGTTGCAACACCCTCTTCACATGAAAACATAAAAAAAAGCGCGGCAATGCCACGCTTTTTTTTATGATTTCTATAATATCTTACTTAATGCCGAGCTGAGACTTTACAAGCGGAGTGATGTCAACGACATCGGCCGATACGTAAGCAGGCAGTTCAGAGGGGAACACCATAACCAGGTTCTGGGCAGCGCCAACGCTCTTGATTGCGTTGAGAAGCTTCTCCTGCACCGGCTGCATCAGCTGCTGCTGCTGACGCTGAAGGTCCTGCTGCGCGGTCTGGAGGAACTGCTGGGTCTTCTTATCCATATCCTGGATTTCCTGCATGCGGCGCTCCTTGATTGACTGGGGAGTAGAAGCGTCCTGCTCGAGCTGCTGGTACTCGGCAAATTTTTTCTGCATCTCCTCGTTGAGTTTGGCATACTCGTCCTCATACTGCTTTGAAGCCTCGCCAAGCTTAGTCTGGATTTCAGCCACTTCAGGCATAACTGCGAAGATTTCCTCAGCTGAGACTACTCCGAATTTCTGAGCTGCTACGCTCATAGGCAGTGCCACAAGCACTGCAAGAAGAATTTTCTTGATCATTGTATCTGAATTTTTTAAATATTAATTGCAAGAATATGTTTCGATGTCGGGCGCGTCTACTTGCCGTAACCGAGCTTGTTGAGCACCTCGTTGCTCACATCTATTCGCGGCGAAGCAAAGATAATGTCCGACGATGAAGCCCGGTCGAGTATCATCTGATATCCGCGCTCCTCGGCCACCTTCTTGGTAGCGTTGTACACATCGTCCTGTATCGGTTTCATCAGCGACTGGCGCTTCTGGTAAAGCTCCCCTTCTGGTCCGAAATACTTAGCCTTAAGCTCTGTCGCCTCCTTCTCCTTGGCCACAATCTCCTCCTCGCGCTTCTTTATCTGCTCGTCGGTGAGAAACACCTTTTCCGACAGATAATTCTTATACATCGCGTCGGCTTCCTGATAGAGAGCGTCAAGCTCCTTCTGCCAGCGCAGCGACAGCTGGTTGAGCTGCTCGTTGGCCATCTCGTAGGCCGGTACATTCTTCAGGATATATTCCATATCCACCAGCGCGAACTTCTGCGCATGCGATGCCAGAGCGACTCCGACCATCATAAGGAGAGAAATAAATATCTTTTTCATATTGGTATCTTCTTTAATATCGTTATGGTTAAGACTTGCATTTTCACTTACATATATGACGCAAATATACGCATAAAGTTTTGAAAAGCATTTTATAAATTATGTTAATCGCGTCGTCGCGTCATGCCTGACCTGCAAATTTCCGACCCGTCAGACCTGTCTGACCCGTCCGACTCCCCGGCTTAGAACTCCTGACCGAGTATGAAGTGGAAATGGCTGCCACCCTTGGTGCCGCGCACCTTGTCGAAACCGTACGCCCAGTCGATACCCATCATACCCACCATAGGCAGATAGATACGCACACCCACGCCGGCCGAACGCTTCAGGTCGAACGGTGAGAAATTCTTCACCGAAGTCCACGCGTTACCACCTTCCACGAATCCCAGACCGTAGATTGTGGTCGTCGGCTGGAGCATGAACGGGAAGTGGAGTTCCACGCCCATACGGGTGTAGGCATAACCCTCCTGACCCCAAGGAGTCAGGTCGCCGTTCTCATATCCGCGCAGACCGATAGTCTCAGTTGCGTAGGTATAACCGCCCGACATACCGTCACCGCCCACATAGAATGTCTCGAACGGCGACTTGAGCCACTTGTTGTAGCTGCCGAGCAGACCGAAGTCGGCACGCGTCATAAGCACGAGAGTGTACTGCTCGGCATCGTTGAGCGGAGTGTACGTGCGCGATTTGAAACGGAGCTTCCAGTATTCGATCCAGCGGTACATCTCCTTCTTCGACTCGGTGGTGTTGGCCTTTGACAGCGCCTCCCAGTCCTTGTTGCCGCTGAAGAGCGATGCCGGCGGAGTCAGCTGCAGGTTGACTGAGAATGTCGAACCGCGGCGGGTGTAGAGCGGGTTGTCGATAGAGTTACGCGCCAGAGTAAGTCCGAGCACGAGCGCATTCGACGTTCCGTTGTTCATATAGTACAGGTAGTCCCAGTTCTTCAGATAATACCAGTTGTACGACAGCTCGGTGGTGAAAGTGAAGTAGTCGTCGGGCCAGCTCAGTCGCTTGCCGAAGCCCACCGTGATACCCGCCATCTGCAACAGCTTGTTGGGGTCGTAGGCATTCTGTATCGAGTTCTGGTAGTAGTCGTTGTAATTGTAGTTCGAGCCGAAACCATAGCCGTAGCCGTAACCGTAGGGGTTCGACCAGTTGCTGTTGTAGTAGTTGGAGTTCACACCGGTCTGGCGGCTGTAGTAGGCCGATACGGACAGCGAGTTGGGGCGCTTGCCGCCAAACCACGGATCGAGGAACGACAGCGAGTAAGCCTGATAGTAGCGGGCATTGGTCTGCGCGCTGATAGTGAAAGTCTGGCCCTCGCCCTGAGGTATGAGCCCCTTGTAGGAGTCAGGCTGGAAAAGATTCTTTATCGAGAAGTTGGTGAACTTCAACGCGAGTTTTCCGATGATACCGGTCTGACCCCATCCAAGCGAGAACTCAATCTGGTCATTGGCCTTCGACTCAAGGTTGAAAAGGATATCTACCGTTCCGTCATCCTCGTTCGGCTCGGGACGTATATCCATCGCCTCGGGGTTGAAGTGGCCGGTCTGCGCTATCTCACGCGCCGAACGCATCAGGTCGTTCTTGCTGAACAATTCGCCCGGACGCACACGCAGCTCGCGGCGTATCACCTTCTCGTACAGACGGTCGTTACCGTTGATGATAACCTTGTTGATACGTGCCTGCGGACCCTCGAACATCCTCAGCTCCAGGTCAATCGAGTCGCCGTGCACATTCTTTTCGATAGGCACGAGCTGATAGAAGAGGTATCCGTTGTCAAGATAGTAATTGGCCACGGCATCGTCATCATCCTTCGTGCGCTTGTTGAGCAGCTTCTGGTTGTAGACCGAACCGGGCTCTATGCCGAGCACGCTGTTAAGCCAGTCAGTCGGGTAAACGGTATTGCCCACCCACTGTATGTCATTGATATAATATTTCTTACCCTCTTCGAGCGATATATACACATCTACCGTCTTGTCGTCGTAGGGCACAACCGAGTCAGCCAATATCTTGGCATCGCGGTAACCCTTTTCATTATATTTCTCCAGGATGCGGTTGAGGTCGTCCTCATAGTCCTGCTCCACAAATTTTTTCTGTTTGAACAGGTTGAGCAGCTTGCCCTTCTCGTTGGTTTTCTTCATCACGCGCTGCAACTGGTTGTCGCTCAGCACTTCGTTGCCATCGATATAGATTTTGTGCACCTTGATTTTGTCGCGCTTGTTGGCGATGATATCCACTATCACATGGTTCTCTTCCGAGAGGTCGGGACGCTGAGAAATCGACACATCGGCATTGCCGAATCCCTTCTCGGCGAAATATTTCTCCACGATGTCGGTGGCACGGTTGACGATATTGGGCGTGATCGGATTGCCCTTGATAAGCTGCAGACGCTCCTGAAGGTCCTCGCGCTCTCCCTTCTTCATGCCGATATAGTTCACCTGCGAGATACGCGGCTGCGTACGCATTGCAAGTTCGAGCCACACCTTGTTGCCCGCAATCTTCGTCACCTTGATCTGTGCCTGCGCGAAAAGCTGCTGGCGCATGAGCCTCTTGGCCGCCGCCGTGACATCATTGCCCGGTATCTCGATTTTCTGCCCTATGCGCAGCCCAGTATAACCGATTATATTGCTGTCTTCGTAATTGTCGGCGCCGCTCACCTCTATTCCGGCTATCTCGTAGGTGCGGGGCACTCCGGCATAGCTTATCTGCGGATTATAGATAGTATCGGTCGGCTCCTGAGCCTTTACGCTTCCGGCCAGAGTGACTGCCGCCATGAGTATGAGGAATATCTTATATCTCATAATGTGATTGGATGATTCTTTTTATGATTGTAGCAATGATGCCTGTCTGGTTAATACTATATTTTATGTTACAGCTGCTCGGCCGTCAGTCCGAAACGCCTCTGCCGTCCCTGATAACGGACTACGCAGTCCACAAAGTCCTGCTTCGAGAAGTCGGGCCAGTAATGGTCGGTTATTATGATTTCGGCATACGACAGCTGCCATAGCATGAAGTTGCTGATGCGGAAGTCGCCGCCGGTGCGTATCAGCAGGTCCGGGTCGGGGATGCCGGCCGTGGTCAGGTGAGCCGATATAGTCTCGTCAGTGATGTCGCCGGCGAGAAGTTCTCCATCCTGCACCTCCTTCACTATATCCCTGACCGCGCGTGTTATCTCCCAGCGCGCCGAATAGCTCAGGGCAAGAATGAGATTGAGCCCGGTGCAGTGCGCCGTGTCGGCGAAACACCGTTGCAGGCGCTCGGCCGCAAAGCCCGGCAGACGCTCCATGTCGCCTATCATCGTAAGCCTGACGTTGTTGCGTATGAGGTCGGGGGTCTCGCGCTCGATGGCTGTCACGATCAGATGCATCAGCATGTCAACCTCCTCTTTCGGACGGTTCCAGTTTTCCGTCGAGAATGTATACAGCGTCAGATACTTTACTCCCGTCTCCGAGGCAATCTCCGTGATGCGCCGCACCGTGTTGACACCCTCGACATGGCCGGCCGAACGCTCCATGCCACGGGCCTGCGCCCATCGGCCGTTGCCGTCCATGATTATAGCCACATGCTCCGGCACGCGTGCTTTATCAATCTGTGAGATATCCGCTTGTTGCATCAGTTACTTTTTGACTTTGGTTTCTATTGGCGTGTCAGTCCACATAGTGGCATGTCACGCAGCGTTTGCCGAACTCGTAGCTTATCGACACCGACAGGTTGGAATACCAGTCGGTATTTTTCAGAAACGAGCTTTTTATCTGATAGAGGTCGCTGAGCTCGCCGTCGACTCTGTCGCCGAACACTTTTGTCATCGAAAACTCGACGCCCAGGTTCCATCTTTCCTTCAGTTTGTATTTGACACCGAATGCCATCGGTATGTTTGGAGCAAAAGCGCTCTGGCCGTCGCATGTCGAATATGTCACGCCAAATCCGACTGCGAGATACGGGCTCCAGCGGCGCAGACGCTTGTAGGTCTCGCCGATTCCGTAAGCGAAGAAGTTGAATTCAATCCGTGCTCCCAGGTCGTAGGCTGTCGACGAGAAGGAGTAGCTCTCGCCGCCGGGAAACACATTGTCGAATTTCGACGAGTCGCCGCTCAGACTGTAGGCATTGAACACTCCGCGTATCGCCCAGCGCACGTCGGGGAGATACCTGAACGATACCCCGCCGGCAAACCCGGGCTTGGCAAACATGTTGCTTTCGTTGACATCGCCAAGATAGCCGTCCATGCCCATCTGCACGCCAAGGTCAAATTTATAGACCTCCTCCTGAGCCGATGCCGTCAGAGGCACCGCCACAGCGGCTATAAGCGATAATATTACAGCGGTGAGTTTCTTCATCTGTTGTCGAATGCTCCGTTGTCGTTGCGATATGATCCGGCAGGCCTACCGTCAAGCCTCCTACTGAAGCGGCTTGAACGACAATCGGTTAATAACTCCTCTCCACACGGTGTTGTAGAGATATCCGTCCTGGTCATAGCCTCCGAAGAGATATATGTAGGGCACGTCCCACTGAGTGATTGGCGCCACCGCACGCGATGCGGGCTGCACAGCCTGGGCAGGCTCCCACCACCGTGGAAGCGGTCTGACTCCATATTCTTTCCACTCGCGCGACGACGCTCTCGATTCAACCGTCGGATTGTTGACAACGATAGCCTGCGCCCCGCTTCTGGGCTTGATGTATTCGGGCAGCTGCACAAGGTCATCGCCCTCCTTCCAGTCGAGTCCGGAGTTACGCGACACGTACACTTTCCCGTTGAGTCCGTCGGCATCCTCTCCGCACATCGCTATGAGCACCGACACCTCGGTCGACACCCACGACAGCGTGTCGGTCTGGGCCATACGGTAGTCGAACATCGCGGCACGGTTCACCGCCTTGGGGAACTTGTCGGATATCTTGGCCCAGCGTTTGCCGTCGTAGCCCCACACCGTATTGGTAAGCTCTCCGGCCGACGTGCGTCCGCCAAGCATCACCACCTGGGGTTCGGTAGTCCACTTCGATGTAAGCTTGCTCAACGAGCTGGCTCCTTCAACGGGGAAGTCGGCCGGAACGGCAGTCTCGACGGTGGCCGGATAGGTCACCTGCGCATAGCCCGCTGCCGACTGCTTCACGCCGAGCAGACGGTTGCCATATCCGCCATAGATGCCGCGCCACTGTTCGGATGTCGATGTCCACGACGCGCCGTCCTCCGAGCGGTAGAGTGTTCCGTCAGAAGCAAGTATGTAGAGAGCCTCGCCTGTAGCCGAGAATGAACTTACGTCGGGAACGAAACCGAAGTCTGCGGCCGTCACCTGCCAGCTGTCATTAAAGGGATTGTCTGAAAAAGCGATATTGTAACGGTTGCCGTCGCCGGTCAGACAGGCCACCCTGTCGCCATACTTCACGGCTTTCTGCTGCTTGGGAGCGGCGATGCCTGTAGGGAGCTTGCGCATCGCAAGCTTATTCCAGTAAAGCGAGTCGGGCACCATTGTGTGCACATTGACGTCGATTGTATAGTCGCGCTCGGCCTTTCCGTCATACGACACAAGATGCAGCTTCACCGGACCGTTGGTAAAATCAATCGAGTCAGTGGAATTTGTAAGGTAATTGATTACAGTATCCGCTGCGTTCTTGCGGGGCACGTTCAGTTCTACCTTTGAACAGGCATCCGTCGAAATCTGGACCACGAGTTTGTCGACCTTCGTGCCGTAAGGGAGCGAGTCGGCATTGAATATACGTGCATTGACCAGGTCGATTGAGAAAAACACGGAGTCGAGCCCTGAAAGAAGGTTAGCATTGGCCTTGAGCTTGAAACTCTTCACCTGTGTGCTTCCATAAATCAACTCTGAGTCATCCGCGTTGCTGTTGTCATTACACGATGTGAACATAGCCGTAGAGGCAACAAGTCCTGCAGCAAGTATTGATAATAATTTCGATTTCATCTTCAATTGATACTATAACTGTATGTCGAGCCTGCGGTCTAAGCGACAGCATGTTAACACCGCCGGCGCATAATGCGGCGACAATCCGTCCGCCAACGCAAGCAATATATGGCTCAGACATTATATTTCAACATGCAAAGTTAACGTATTTTTCCATATTTCTGCAGTAGGTTTATTGAAAAATTGTCGTAATTCTTTAATTGTCGTTAATTTAAGAGACTATCTAAATTTATATGATGCAGATTTTGAGAGGGACTGTCTGATGGTTTTTTGCTTGCGATGAAGGAGCATAGCCGTAGCTACTTGACTGAAATGCAAGCAAAAAGACGCTGACAAGCCCCTCAAAAGCAAAGTAATATAAATTTTAGGAGGGTGTAGCAAAACTCTATCTTAGTTGACCGCGGTTGATTATCGCCTTGTGCGCTTTGCAGGGCAAAGCGCACAAGGCTACTAAGCGCAGCATCCTGACAATCAGTAGCGTAGTAGCCGCGTTTTTTAACCGCGGAAAGATAAGAATGAGTTCTGCAACACCCTCACGTCTTAAGTAAACAGCATTGGGAGGGTGTTGCAGAACTCCAAAATTTCGGTTTGCGAT
>CAMWJS010000001.1 GCA_947174635.1 uncultured Muribaculaceae bacterium | reverse complement strand
GTGGCTGCCAGTTGCGGAGGTTGTCTTTCTCGTTGATGACACGCATTTTTTCAATCACGAGGTCGAAATTGGCGAGATGAGTGCGTACCTTTTCAGGATTTTTAGATGTGATGTCGGCACGGCAAAGCGTCATCAGCCCGTCGATATCGTCGCCGGCATCAAAAATCAGACGGCGCACAGCTGAGTCGGTGACCTCCTCGACAAGAGCAATCGGACGCATGTGGAGCTCCACAAGTTTCTGCACATACTTCAAATGCTCGTTCTGCGGGAGTTTGAGATTGCGGAATATACGCGGCACCATCTTGGCTCCGACGAAGTTATGATTGTGGAATGTCCATCCTATTTTTGAATCGAAGCGTTTGGTCTGCGGCTTGGCGATATCATGGAGCAGAGCGGCCCAGCGAGTCCATACGTTGTCGGTGGCTTCGGCCACTTTGTCGAGCACTTCCATCGTGTGGAGGAAATTGTCTTTGTGGCCGCGTCCGTTTTTCACCTCTACCCCGCTCATGGCGTCAAGGTCAGGGAAAAACACCTTCAACAGTCCGGTCTGCTGCATCAGCATCCACCCAATCGACGGACGCGCCGACATCATGATTTTCGTCAGCTCAGTCTCGATGCGCTCCTTCGACAGTATGGTGATGCGATGCGCATTGCGCGATATGGCAGCGAGAGTGTCGGGATGGATTTCAAACTGCAGCTGGGTGGCAAAACGCACGGCGCGGAACATGCGCAGCGGGTCGTCGGAAAATGTTATATCGGGGTCGAGCGGTGTACGTATGATTTTGGCTTCGAGGTCATCAATACCGCCGAAGCGGTCGATGAGACGCCCGAAGTCGGCACCGTTGACACTTACAGCCATGGCGTTGATGGTGAAATCGCGGCGAGAAATATCGTCGTCGAGCGTACCGTCCTCCACGATAGGATTGCGGGAGTCAGAGCGGTAGGACTCGCGGCGGGCACCGACAAACTCGAGCTCGAGACCGCGGGTAAGCACCTGCGCCGTGCCGAAGCGCGGAAAATAGTTGCATTTGGCTTTGCGACCGAGAGCCTCCGACACCTTTCGTGCCAGGTCGATGCCGCTCCCTACAGTCACGAAGTCAATATCCTTAGAGTGGCGATTGAGAAAAATATCACGCACATAGCCTCCGACCACGTAGCATTCGCGGCCCTCACTGTCGGCTACTTCACCTATTTTGTGGAAAATATCTGTATCTATCCTTTCGGCGATGTTGAGCGGTTGTGTCATAGCTGGAGTATTTCCTGTGGCGTGAGTGTCAGACAGCGCATGCCGTCATCCTCTACCACATAAGTGTTTTCGACGCCTACTGCTCCGACGCCGGGGATTACAAATTTCGGTTCAATGGCTATCACGTTGCCTTTCTGCAATATATCCTTTGAGCGCGGGGCAAGCACCGGAGCCTCGTTGATTTCTATACCTACACCGTGACCCACAAATCCGGCATGCTGGCGGTGGCCCATGAAATAGTCGGCCAGACCAGCTTCCGAAGCTATGCGGGCGGCCTCATTGTAGAGATCGGAGGCTTTGGCTCCGGGCTCTCCCATCCGGGCAAGACGGTCACATATCTCAATCGAGCACGCGTGGGCGCGAACAGCCTCGTCGGGCAGAGTGCCGAGCGCGAATGTGCGGGTCATGTCGGTCATGTAGCCGGTAAAATTACCGTTGGCATCCACCATCACCGATTTCCCCGGCTCGATAACCGTGCCGTTCGCTCCGACCGGAAGCGACGGGTCAATGCCGGCTCCACCCATGGCGAAATCGTATGGGGTCGGATTGTCGGCGTTGTCACCGACGAGTATATTGCCCATGAAAAGCTCCATAGAGTCGCCGCTGATGCGGAACTGGCCGAGGCATCCGCCCAGGCGCAATGCCCGCTCTATCTCTATCTGCAGGTCAAGGTCAGACATTCCCGGGCGATAAAGGCCGGGAATGGCACGATAGACTTCATCCTGACGCCGGCCTGACTCCGATATCTTTTCAATTTCAAACGGCGTCTTGACAGCCCTCGCCCTACGCATCACCGCAGAGGCATTGACAACATTGCGTCCGTCAAGCATGGCGTTTATACGCAGATAGTCGGAAGCCGACAGCGTCGCCAGCTCAAGTCCTATGGAATTGCCGTGAAGGGGAATATCCTCAGGCTTCCGCACAAAGGTAACATCGTCGCCGCGGAGATGTACGGGCCGACGGACGTATGCATGCACATCGCCTGCGGATGACACAATCAGCCAACCGGCGAATACACGCCCGGTGATATAATATTTGTTGGCGTTGTCGGCTATAAGCAGCTCGTCAGCGCCATCAGCTTCCATTTCGGCAACGACCTTACGGATACGCCGCGCGGCCTCGTCGGAATGAAGCAGAAACAATTTATCGTCGTTCATCTTCTACTGTTTTTTCTCTACAAATGAAACACCGACCTGCTCTATGTCGGCAAGGACTTCATCGCGCATGATATGACGCACGCCGATATTGACCGGACGATGCAGCGTCATATCGGCAGCGACAGTATCGGATACCTGGAAATCAGTGCCGATGCCACGTCCGTACCAGCGCCCGAAGTCATCTGCAAGCGTTATCGCCAATGTGTCGCAGCGAGAGCCGACAGAGTCGGCGACAGTGACTTCAAGAAATATGTTGCTGTAGATATAGTCGTTGGTGTGTCGCAGTGACAGAACCAGCCCGCCTGTCACTACCGTATCCCTCGGGACAAAATTATATCTGAGAGTATCGCCATAGCGCCATCCGGCGGGATCTATATCGTGATACGAACTGTAGTCGTTGGGACCCATACGGCAGCCCGACAATCCGGCCAGCGCTGCCATTGTGAACAATAGCAGCGCCGGAACAAAGGATTTGTCAACTATACTTTCAAGCTTCATTTTCATTGGATTTGGCCGAAGCGTTGTCGCGGCGCTGATTGCCGCGTGCTACTTGATTGGGTGCTGCGCCATCTGACTGCTGACGTGCGTCAGACGACTGAGGACGGTTGTCGCGGCGGGGCTGACGGTTCTCCTGTCCTTGACGGCGGTCGCGACGGTTATTGTCGTCACGGCGGCGGTTGCCTTGCTGCGCGCCTTCACCTTCGCCCTGAGGAGCATCATTTCCCTGAGCCGGACGCTGACGGCGGCGGTTGTCGCGCTGGCGGTTGTCGCGGCGCGATTTGTCATCGCCTTGTCCGTCACGCGCGGGCTGTTCCGCGGGCTGGCCGTCACGCGCTTTTTCATCTCGCTGTGCCGGCTTCTGACCTTTCGGTTTCTTCTTCCGCTTTTTATTGTCGAAACGGTTGAGATTGTCCTGGTCGAGAATATCGTTGTACTTCTGCGCTTTCGGCTCCTCCTCCCCTTCGCGTTTGAGCGAGAGCGGTTTTTCACCGGCTTTGTTCATCCTGATAATTTCAAATGCGCGGTCAGCGTCGATTGTGACGAGATTGGCGGCAATTGACTTGTCGGTGGAGTAAGTGATTTCGCGCTTGAAGATATCGACTTTGAAGTAGAAGTAGGTGGCATCGGCAGTCTCGAGGCGCACATCCTTGCCGGGCATGCGTTTGACACTCTCGACGTACGTATCGACCTCGAAGTTGAGACAGCACTTGAGCTTGGCACACTGTCCGGCCAGCTTCTGGGGATTGAGTGAAATATCCTGATAGCGTGCGGCGGACGTAGCCACGGAAACGAAATTAGTCATCCATGTGGCGCAACACAGTGGTCGTCCGCACGGACCGATACCGCCTATGCGGCCGGCTTCCTGACGCGCACCGATCTGCTTCATCTCAATGCGCACCTTGAATGTCTCGGCAAGCACCTTTATGAGCTGACGGAAGTCAACTCGCTCGTCGGCGATATAATAGAAAATGGCCTTGTTTCCGTCGCCCTGATATTCGACATCGCCGATTTTCATGTTGAGCTGAAGGCTTTCGGCAATTTTACGGGAACGTATCATCGTGGAGTTCTCCCGCGATTTCGCTTCCTCGAATTTCTCCATATCGGCAGGACGCGCCTTGCGGAATATGCGTTTGAGGTCCGATTCGTTCTTGACACCGGCTTTGCGCATCTGCAGCTTCACAAGCGCGCCAATCATGGTCACTCGTCCGATATCATGTCCCGGGGTGGCCTCGACCGCTACCCAGTCGCCGATATTGAGAGCTATGCCGGTGGGATTCTTGTAAAAGCCTTTGCGGGTGTTCTTGAACAATACCTCCACATATTCGGAGTCGGCGTATCCGCCGGGAACATCGGCGAGGTAATTGTAGCTCTGGAGCTGTCCGCGCGGCGCCTTGACATGGCGGTTGCAACACGGGCAACTCAGCGGCATCTCAGGCTCGGTAGCCAGCTCCGCCTTCGGCTCTTCAGCTTTGGTAGCACCAGCAGCTACAGGGTCGTCGGCCGCCGGATTGAACGGCTGCTGATTTTTTTTATCGTCTGACATAATTCAATTATATGATTTACCGGCGATAATCTTATTTCGCGAACGATACGGCACGGGTCTCACGTATGACAGTGATTTTGACCTGGCCGGGATAAGTCATCTCGTCCTGGATACGTTTTGCAATTTCGGTAGAAAGCTGTTCGGTCTCCACATCGTCAATCTTGTCGGCTCCGACTATGACACGAAGCTCGCGGCCTGCCTGTATGGCATAAGTCTTGATGACTCCGGGATAAGAGAGGGCAAGCTGCTCGAGGTCGTTGAGACGCTTGATATACGCCTCGACGATTTCGCGGCGCGCTCCGGGACGTGCTCCCGAGATGGCGTCGCACACCTGCACGATGGGGGCAAGCAGGGTGGTCTGCTCGATTTCGTCGTGGTGAGCGCCGATTGCGTTGCATATTTCAGGTTTTTCCTTGTATTTTTCAGCAAGTTTCATGCCGAGGAGTGCGTGGGGCAGTTCAGGCTCTTCGTCAGGCACTTTGCCTATATCGTGGAGCAGACCGGCACGGCGCGCTTTTTTGGGATTGAGACCGAGCTCCGATGCCATGATGGCGCACAGATTGGCTGTCTCGCGAGCATGCTGGAGCAGGTTCTGGCCGTAGCTTGAACGGTATTTCATCTTACCGATAAGACGTATAAGGTCGGGATGCAGACCGTGGATACCGAGGTCGATTACAGTGCGTTTTCCTGTCTCGATGATTTCCTCTTCAATCTGCTTGCGCACTTTGTTGACCACTTCCTCGATGCGGGCGGGGTGGATACGTCCGTCGGCCACAAGCTGATGGAGGGCGAGGCGGGCCACTTCGCGGCGTACGGGGTCGAAGCCTGAAAGCACGATGGCCTCGGGAGTGTCGTCGACAATGATTTCAATACCGGTGGCAGCCTCGAGAGCACGAATGTTGCGGCCTTCGCGACCGATGATGCGGCCTTTGATTTCATCCGAATCGATGTGGAATACTGTTACTGAATTTTCAATGGCAGTCTCTGTGGCAACTCGCTGTATGGTCTGTACGACAATACGCTTGGCTTCTTTGTTGGCTGTCATCTTGGCCTCGTCCATGATATCGTTGATATAGGCCGAAGCGGCAGTCTTGGCCTCATCCTTGAGCGATTCGACGAGTTTTTCCTTGGCTTCCTCGGATGAAAGTCCTGAGATATGCTCGAGGGTCTCCTGCGCAGTGCGGCGCAGACGGTCAAGTTCTTCTTTTTTGTTCTCGACAACGGCAAGCTGCGATTCGAGGTTCACGCGCGAGGTTTCGAGCTCGTTTTTGGCGCGTTGGTTTTCGCTCTGCTGCTGGTTGAGCTGAAGCTCGCGCTGTTTGATTTTGGCTTCCATCGACTGGATTTTGGAGAAGCGCTGATTGGCCTGTTTCTCTGCCTCGGCTTTGATTTTCAACTCCTCTTCGCGAGCCTCGAGAATTTTGTTTTTCTTGAGGACTTCGGCCTCACGCTGGGCTTCTTCAATTATTGTCTTGGCTCTGTTGCGTGCCAGCGACTTTTGAACTGCCACAGTAATCACGTAGCCCAAAGCCACGCCTACTACAGCAGCGAGAATGTAATAAAGGATTTCCATTTAAACAGTGTATTTTTAAAATAAAAATCGCACTCAGCATGGACAGACCGTATAGCCGGTAGATGGGAACGACCCGGCGATACAAATAGCCATGAAGGTGCGGGATGAATAATAATAATTACAACTATCGAAACTGAGCATCACAAATCGGAGTGCTGTCTTTCACAAATGCCGGCCGCCTGCGTCAGGGAGAGTCATATTTCCGTCTGCCCCCAAAGCGTCTATGTCGAGCAAAATGCTGTCGAGCTGACGTTCAAACCGGTCAAGCACAGCCGCGGTTTCATCGGCTTGCCTGTTGAGCACTGTAAACAGTTTGGCGAACTGGAAAGCGACCATCCCGAGCACTTCGGTCGATGACTTGTCGGTAAATCGCTGCCGCCACGTACGCCACAGCTTGTTCACATTATATTCGGCATTCCTTATCATCTCCTCCTCACTGCGGTCAATCTGCAGTGCGAAAGGTGGCAATTCGGCGATGCGTATGGTGATATTCAGTTTATCTTTCATTGCAGCAATCAGTTAATTGAACTGTCGATATATATGGTAATACTCCTGATGAGCTGATCCGGCTATCGGTCATTCGCTCAACTGACTGATACATTTATCGATTTCCCACACTAACTCGGACAAGAATTTCCGGCTTTGCTCTATATCGCCGTCAACAGCTTCAATCGCCGATGCCATGCGGAGATATTCCACCTGATGCGTAAGCTCTTCGATACGCCGGCGCGCATTGTCAAGCTCGCCGCTCACTTGCGAAAGCCGTTCAAGCGCTTCATTTCTCTGCATTACCACATATCGGTAACGTTGCATCAGCATGCGCGTTTTGGCATTGATTTCGTTTAGACGTTGCTCAAAGTCGACGGACATTCTTATTCCAAATTTTCACAAAAGTAATTATTTATTGCGAAATTCACGCTATATCGAATAATTATTTTTGTAAAATATTTTGATAATAAATGTTAATATTCGCAGTAATATTGCCGTTTAGAAACGAGCTATCAGCCTGTCGATATCACGGTGCACCCATGTGGGAGGCAAATTGACACCGACACGGTGGCCAAGCAGCCTTGACGTAGAGAAAGACACAAGCGAGACAAGCAATATCGGGAGAAACATTCCGAAATTTCCTGACATTTCCACCGTAAGGAACATCGCCATCAACGGAGCTCGTATGGCTCCGGCCATAACTCCCGCCATGCCGAAGAAAGCGAAATCCGCAACGGACAACGACGTGCCGAACAGAAGATTACCGCACGACGAGAAAAACATACCCGCCATGCAGCCGGCAAACAGTGTCGGAGCAAAGTCGCCTCCCACACCGCCTCCGGCGTTGGTCAGCGCACATGATGCGGACTTCACCAACAGCACCCCGCCGATAAACAGCAGCATGACCCATCTTCCGGAATCTCCGGCAAAGAACGAACGTGTCAGCGCTCCTTCGGGATGACCGTTGATGATATCGCCCGCCACACCGTAGCCCTCACCGTAAAGAGCCGGAAAAATAAACAGGCCCACCCCTATCAGAAGCCCAGAAACAACATTTTTAACCCACGGATTTCTGAATTTGCCGATAAAACCTTCCGTCTTACCCATGACATAGGAATAGTAGAGCGAATACAGACCGCAGAAAAGCCCGAGCAACAGCACTCCGGGTATCATGGCGGCATCAAATCCATGCGTCACATGCATAGGCAGATCGAGCGTCATGCCGGAACATAGATAAGACGTAAACCACGAGGCCAGACAGCACGAAACAAGGGCGAGAACCGACACCGTGGTCAGCTCCATACCGAGCACCTCTATGGCAAACAGCGCACCGCCCACGGGAGCCTTGAAAATGCCCGCGATACCGGCTCCCGCCCCGCAACCAACAAGGATGCGCAACGTGTCGGGCGACAATCCGAAAAATTTGCCGACATTACTCCCTATCCCGGCGCCCGCATAGGCAATCGGCCCCTCAGAACCGGCCGAACCGCCAAACCCGAGCGTAACCGCACACGACACAATCGGGGCGTATATCAGATGCGGCCGCAAACGATAACGATGACCGTCAAGAGCCTGCCTGATGCGCTGGCATCCAAATTCCATATTGTCCTTCACCACATAACGGCAGTAGATACCACAGAGCACAACCCCCGCCACCGGCAACAAAACCAACAGCCAGCCGGCATCAAGAACCGACATAAGAGCCCACAGCCGGCCCGTCAACGTTCCAATAAGAAATCGCAGCACTTCAGCCCCCACACCCACGATAAGCCCGACAAACACCGACAGCAGTATTATGAATTTTTTAGCCGACATAAGGCGTCGGCCGGCTGTCGCCTGCGACTTGGCTTCAGAAAGTATGTGTTGTCTGATTTTCGTAAACCATGCTGTCATCTCTCATAAACGGAATGCAATATTATTCCCTCCTATATAGACAGAAACAACATTGTCGGGTTAAAGTTGCCCGGCCACTGACGATAAACCCTATTTTAAACAGTTGCTTGACCCTGCGCGTTTATATCATATAACTCAACTTAAAAACGCACAGTTATGAAAACACGTTCAATTATTCTTATGACGGCAGTCGTGGCGATAGCAGCCACCGGTTGCGTCAGCAAAAAGAAATATGAGGCTCTGAACTCCGATTATAAATCGCTACAGTCACAATACACAACCACACAGATGGCTCTCACCGAATGCCAGACCGGAGGCAAAAGCCTGCAGGCCATGCTTGCCGACGCAAAAAAAGGCAACGAGGACCTGCAAAAGAACTACGCAGAACTGCAGAACGCCCTCAACCAGAGCATAGCCAACAATTCGCAAGGCAATGTCAATATCTCAAAGCTCGTTGACGAAATCAACGCCTCCAACAAATACATCAAGCAACTGATCGAGGCCAAGAGCAAAAGCGACTCTCTCAATATGATTCTGACCAACAATCTGACACGTTCGCTGTCATCGTCCGAACTGCGCGACGTCGATGTCAAGGTGCTTAAAGGCGTGGTCTACATCTCCTTGGCCGACAACATGCTCTTCCGCTCGGGCAGCTATCAGATAAGCGATAAAGCGATGGACATACTCAGCAAGATTGCCAAGATAATCAAGGATTACAAAGACTATGACGTACTGGTTGAAGGCAACACCGACAATGTGCCTATCTCCAAGACCAACATCCGCAACAACTGGGACCTCAGCGCCCTGCGCGCCTCATCGGTAGTACAGGTATTGCAGGACAAATTCGGCGTCGACCCCTCCCGCCTGACAGCCGGCGGACGAGGCGAATACAACCCCATCGCCACCAATTCCACCCCCGAAGGCCGTCAGCTCAACCGCCGCACCCAGATAATAATCACCCCCAACCTTGACCAGTTCATGGACCTCATCGACAAAGCCCCCAATCAGGATAAATGACAAAAAGCAAATAATAATAGCAAAAAAAACCGAAATTCCCCCCACTTCGGGCACTCCGGGCCGGCTCCCCACTTCGGGCGCTTCGGGGCTTCTCCATTTCCGGCTTTAGTCACCACTCCAGGCCTGCTCCATCTTCGGGCTTTCGCCCTCGGCACCGTGCCGAGGGCGAAAGCCCGAAGTCTATCTCCCCCTCAGAAGCAGCATCCTCTCTGCCGGATGCGAAGCAATCCAATGAGCAAGAGCATTCAGGGCAAGGAACTCCGCCCGTCCTTTCTTCTCAACATGCGCCGACAACCGATGCTCGCCGATATGCAGACAGCGCCCCTGGCTGCAAAGGTCAAATTCACGACCCGCCGGTTTATACTTAGGCCCGATGCCGTCGGCGACAATACGTATAATACTTGCGCCCTCATCTATGGCTCGTTGCATCAACGCCTTCTCCGCCTGGCTGATGAATGGTGACACCAATACCCCCTGCGTGCGAATAGCCTCCTCTATCTGTATTTCAAATTTCCGCTTCTGCTCGGGAGTATAGCGGCTGCTGACCACGGCCGGAGCAATGACGGGATGTTTAAGCAACTGAAAGTTGCCGAATACATCCATTACTCGATCAAGGATTTTAACCTGCTGTGCCCTATCAAACAACTCCGGATGCGTCATCACAGTGAGTCTGCGGCGCGGATTGTCCGAAATATACCGGCTAAAACGTTCCGTCATGACATCATTAAAAGAAATCCTGTCGTTGAATTTAGGCAGAAACAGCGATTCGGATTCTCGGTATTCTTCGTGCCATATTTTAGAGCAGCGTGACTTCAGCAGCCCTACGTAGTATCCCATGTCCTTTGGGAGCCAATCTTTTACGCGCCACAGTATGTGGACATGATCAGGCATCACGACATGATTATCTACCTCGAAAGGGTCAATCAGATTTATATCGCGGACAAGGCGGTCGATAATCATCCCCGAGGCCGAAAGCTGACAATGCGGAGGATTTGCCGCGCTACACAAATCACCGCAAATCAATTAAAACGGAGCGATTAAAGGATTCTTATTGAGAGTAATCAGATATTGGCCCGGAGCTTTATAGTTATGCCATAATGCCCTACGGCAATTGTGAGGAGTAAGTTGCCTGTAATAAGATGGCTGTTCCGACATATCTGCGATTTTCAGGTCTAATTAAAGGAATTTATAAAGCTTAAAGCTAAAAGAAATATAAAGCCTAAAGCTAAAAGCAAAATCGAAATTCAAGGCTCATGCCGCCGACACCTGCTGAGGGCGAAAGCCCGAAATGCAAATATAGCGAAAATCCCTAAGATGTCAAGCCCAAACGATTGAGATTTGTTGTAAGTGGTTGGTATCAATCCGTGTGGATTGTTCCGATGAGCCACAATTGGCTATAGGTCAGCGGGGGCCCGAGTGCCTTGGTTATTCCCACTCGATTAGGCGTTTTATGCGTGAGAAGGCTGATATATTGCGAGTTATATGTTTGGTCTGTTTCATCGGGGATGGAGTTGCGCAGTCATTACACAGCATATCAGCACCGTAACCCGCCTCCCCCTCCGTTATGGAGTCCTGGGTATGTCCCAGCCGACCGTTGTGCGTGTATTTCTCAAAAATTTTTATTACTGTCCGCTAAACCAATAGGTGCCAGCCCTAATTTTTCAACCGCTCAAAAAAGTTTAGCGGACAGTAATAAAAATTTTTGAGAAGTCAAGCGTAAACGGTTGGGAATAGATAAATTGTTACGACAGGAAGAGGCTTCACGCCGAAATGGGCGTTTGCGTGAAAACGAGCGTTTGCGTGCCCGAAGGGGCTTTGCGTAAAAACGGGCAGAAACAGTAATCCACGGCTGACTCAGCGAGTTAACCGTGGATTTGTTGTAAGTAGTTGGTGTCAATCCGTGTGGATTGCTCCGATGAGCCTCAATTGGCTATAGTTCAGTGGGATACCAAGGGGTATGGGTTATTCCCACTCGATTGTGGCCGGTGGCTTTGACGAAATGTCGTAGCATACGCGGTTTACGCCGCGGACATGGTTGATGATGTCGTTGGAGACTTTGGCCATGAAATCGTAGGGAAGATGCGCCCAGTCGGCTGTCATGGCATCGGTCGAGGTCACGGCACGGAGCGCTACGGCACGTTCGTATGTGCGTTCGTCGCCCATCACGCCCACGCTCTGTACGGGGAGCAGGATTACGCCCGCCTGCCATACTTTGTCGTAAAGACCCCAGTCGCGCAGACCCTGGATGAAGATATGATCGGCTTCCTGGAGCACTGCCACCTTTTCGGGGGTGATATCGCCAAGTATACGCACCGCCAGACCGGGCCCGGGGAAGGGATGGCGCTTGATCAGATGGTCGGGCATGCCGAGTTCGCGGCCAACCGCACGGACTTCGTCCTTGAAAAGCAGACGGAGCGGTTCGCACAGCTTGAGGTTCATCTTTTCGGGAAGGCCTCCCACGTTGTGATGACTCTTGATTGTCGTGCCTGTAATCGACAGACTCTCGATGCAGTCAGGATATATAGTGCCCTGAGCGAGCCATTTGACATCTTTAATCTTATGAGCTTCCTCATCAAACACATCAATGAAGCCCTTGCCTATGATTTTACGCTTGCGTTCAGGCTCGGTGACACCTGCAAGCTCGCTGAAGAATTTCTCCGAAGCATCGACTCCGATGACATTGAGACCGAGACATTTGTAATCGTTGAGCACATCCACGAATTCATTCTTGCGAAGCATGCCGTGGTCAACGAAGATACAGGTAAGGTTGCTGCCGATGGCCTTGTTGAGAAGCACTGCGGCCACCGACGAGTCAACGCCGCCGCTGAGTCCGAGCACCACTTTGTCGTCGCCGAGTTGCTGGCGAAGTTCCTTGACGGTCGATTCGATAAACGAAGCCGCGCTCCAGTCCTGCTTGCCGCCGCAGATGTCGACAACGAAGTTTTTCAGGAGTTTTGTACCGTCCTGCGAGTGATACACCTCGGGGTGGAACTGCACGCCCCACATCGGCTCGCTGTCTGACTGATATGCCGCGATAGCGACTTTGTCGGTCGACGCGATAGGAGTAAACCCTGCCGGAAGCGAGGTGATGGTGTCACCATGACTCATCCACACTGTCGACCCCGCCTCGATGCCTTTCATAAGAGGCGAGCATTCGTCGACTTTTGCGAGGATTGCCCTGCCGTACTCGCGCGAAGGCGCCGGCTCCACGTTACCGCCGTTGGTATAGGCGATAAACTGGGCGCCGTAGCAGATGCCGAGAATGGGCAGACGACCGCGGATTTTCGACAAATCGGTTTTGAACGCCTTCTCATCATAGACCGAGAAAGGCGAACCGGAGAGTATCACACCGATCACCGAAGGGTCGTCATGCGGAAACTTGTTGTAGGGGACAATCTCGCAGTACATGTTGAGTTCGCGCACACGGCGGCCGATAAGCTGCGTGGTCTGCGAACCGAAATCGAGAATAATAATTTTTTCCTGCATTAATGTGTAGTTGAAAAATTTACCGCAAAGTTAATCATTTTTCAACGATTTCCCGCATAATGACAACTAATCTATAGTATAAATTAGCCAATTTATACCACAGAGAGTGCCATGCGCTTTCAACGCCCAAGGCGCAGACCCTTTGCATATATCATTCCGACACGAAAATTTCATAAGAAATTCCTATATAAAAACTGTTAATAGCCGAGAGTGGCATGTTGGCAGTGTGGCGGGATTTTCATATCTTTGTAATTTGAAACGAAACAATGCTGATAGAAATCAACCATTTCCAACAGATGAAATCTATTTATAAATATATAACCGCCATAGCTCTGACCGGAGTTGCCGGACTGGCCGCCGACGCGGCGCCAAAGACAGCGGCCAAAGGGGGCAAGTCGATGGAGGAAATCGAACGGATGATACGTCGCGGTGCTCTCGACGAGGCTACCGAAGCCCTCGACTCAGCAGCCGCCGTACAGCCCAAGAACGCACAGCTCGACTACCTCAGAGGCAAATGCCTTGTGGCCGGCAACGACGATGCCGGCGCAATCGAAGCTTTTGAAAACGCTCACCGCAAAGGCTCAAACGATGCCCTGCTCGAACTTGCAGAAATAGCCGTCAGGGAATATCGTGTCGACGATGCCGAAAACAACATTGACGACTACAAAGCCTACATCACAAAGAACAAGCGCAAAAAACTGGCCGACAACTCCGGTGACATCGCATCTCAACTTATACGCACACGCTCCATGCTCGACCGCGTCGAGAAAATCGTAGTGTTCGATTCCATCACAGTCGACAAAGACGCCTTTCTTGATGCCTACCGCCTGTCGCCCGAAGCAGGCTCGCTCAATTATCCCGACATACTGCCCGAGGATACCGACTACTCCGACCCCACGGTAGTATACTGCACCGAGGACGGACGCGAAATGCTTTGGGGCATACAAAACGACGAGAGCATATTCACCCTGCAGTCGATGCACCGCCTTGCCGACAACACCTGGGAAAAGCCTGAGAGCGTAGGCGACCATCTCGGACAGGGAAGCGACGCCAACTACCCTTTCCTGATGCCTGACGGGGTGACACTGTACTTCGCATCGGACAATGAAGAGTCGCTCGGAGGACTCGACATCTTCGTGTCGCGCAACAACGGCACCGGCTTCCTCCAGCCACAGAACATCGGCATGCCCTACAATTCGCCATACGATGACTACATGCTCGCAATCGACGAGCTGACAGGAGTAGGCTTCTGGGCTTCCGACCGCAACCGCCTCGGCGATAAAATCACGATATATCTTTTCATACCTTCGCAGAGCCGCGTCAATGTCGACCTTGACGACCCGACACTCGCCCGCCGTGCCAGCCTTCGCTCAATCCGCGACACATGGCCCGAGAATGCCGATTTCAGCAAGATACACCAGGCTCTCGACAATGTGAATGAAAACGTAAAGAAACGCGCCCGACAATTCGAGCTGTCGCTCCCCGACGGCCGAGTGCTGACACGCTACAAGCAATTCACATCACAGCATGCGGCCGACCTGATGGCGCAATATGTCGACCTTAAAAAAGCCACCGACAAGGCAAAAGAGCGTCTCGCCGCACTCAGAATAGAATATGGCAACGGCAAAACCGGAGTCGGACCCGAGATACTGACAATGGAAGCTGACATAACTCAGGCGGAAGCCCAGCTAAAGCGGGTGGCCAACGATGTAATCAGAGCAGAAACGGGAGGCAACGTAAAATGATAGAGAAGATAATTGCAGAAATCGGAGAAAGCCGCCGCTACACACTTCATGCGCACACTGAGTTTTGCGACGGACGGGCCACAATGGAGGCGTTTGCCCGCAAAGCAGTCGAAGAGGGTTTCACCCATTACGGATTCTCGCCCCACTCCCCCATCACCATACCGTCGCCCTGCAACATGGTTCGCGACAATGTAGCCAGATATGACGAAGAGTTCCGCCGTATAAGCCGGCAATACGGCGACAGTGTGAAATTTTACCGCTCGATGGAGATCGACTATCTTGGCGACGAATGGGGACCCGCTCACGACTACTTCGCATCGCTCGGCCTTGACTACTCCATCGGTTCGGTGCACTTCATACCGTGCCAGTCGGGGGAATATGTCGACATTGACGGCAACTTCGAGAACTTCCGTAAAAAGATGGACAAATATTTCCACAACGACATACGCTACGTAGTGGAGACATTCTATCAGCAGTCATGCAAAATGGTGGAAGCAGGAGGGTTCGACATCATAGGTCATCTCGACAAGGTCGGCTGCAATGCCGGTTACTTCCAGCCCGGCATCGAAAGCGAACAGTGGTACCAGTCATTGCTCGACGACCTCATACACCGTGTGACCGACGCCGGCGTAGTTGTCGAAATCAACACCAAGGCATGGCACCAGCACAACCGCATGTTCCCCCACACCGATAAATGGAAAAAACTTGTCGCCGCCGGAACGCGCCTCGCCGTAAACAGCGACGTACACGTCCCCGCGCTCATCAACGCCGGACGCGACGAAGCCTACGCCATGCTCGACAGCATCAGCCTGACATGACGGCAACAAACGCATATTTTTCAGAATATTTACCAATAAATACAACAGCAAAATAAATGCCGGTAAAAGTAGATGAATCGCTCCCTGCGGTGGAGCAATTGAAAAAAGAAAATATATTTGTGATGGGCGAACGACGCGCATCGTCACAGGACATACGTCCGCTGCGTATAGCCGTGCTCAACCTCATGCCGTTGAAAATCATGGCGGAGACCGACCTGCTGCGTCTTCTCTCCAACACACCGCTGCAGATTGAGCTTGACCTCGTCGATACCGGCGCCCACGATTCACGCAACACTCCCGAGGAGCATATCGCGACATTCTACAAGACATTCGATGAAATCGAGCATAACTATTACGACGGGTTCATCGTGACCGGAGCGCCTGTTGAACGCATGCGGTTTGAAGATGTCGACTACTGGCAGCGCCTGACCGAGATTTTCGACTGGGCGCGCACGCATGCCACTTCCACATTATATATATGCTGGGCGGCATTCGCAGCCATGTATCATTTCTACGGCATCGACAAAGTGATGCTCGATGAGAAAATATCAGGTGTGTTCCATCACCGCTGCCTCGACCCTCTCAACCAGCTGCTGCGTGGTTTTGACGACACGTTCCATGTGCCCCACAGCCGCTATGCCACTGTCAACCCCGCCGACATCACCGCCCGAAAAGGGCTTGAGATACTGGCCGACAGCCCCGAGAGCGGCGTCTATATAGTCATGGGACGTGACGGTCGCGAATTTTTCATCACCGGACACTCGGAATACTCGCCGATGACACTCGACTTCGAGTATCGCCGCGACCTTGACAAGGGCATCAATCCGAAGATTCCTTGCAACTACTACCCCGACGACAATCCTGCCAACGCACCGGCAGTAAAATGGCGCAGCCACGCCAATCTGCTGTTTTCCAACTGGCTCAACTACTATGTCTATCAGCAGACCCCGTTCAATCTCTCCGACCTTGCATTAATGAGATAACCTATGCCGGCAACAGCAATGACACAGCAGCCGCGTCCGCTGGAACTTCTTGCTCCGGCACGCAACACGGATATAGCACGCGAGGCGATACTTCACGGAGCCGACGCAGTATACATAGGCGCGCCAAGCCACGGAGCACGTGCCAAGGCCGGCAATTCCATCGAGGATATTCGGGACCTTGTGGAGTTTGCCGCACCGTTTGGTGTAAAAATCTATGTCACCGTCAACACCATCATCTACGACAATGAACTTGACGACGTGGAGAAAATGCTATGGGAGCTTTACGGAGCCGGTGTGGACGCACTGATTGTACAGGACATGGGCATTCTGGAAATGCGCCGGCCACCGATACAGCTGCACGCGAGCACCCAGTGCGACACACGCGATGCGGCAAAAGCACGCTGGCTTCAGGATTGCGGCATGTCGCAGATAGTCATAGCCCGCGAGACCGGCATCGATACTATCCGTGAAATCAATGCCGCCACCGAAGTGCCGCTCGAAGCCTTCGTGCATGGCGCACTGTGCGTGAGCTACAGCGGCGACTGCCGCGCGAGCCAGGTGCTGACAGGGCGTAGCGCCAACCGCGGCAACTGCGCGCAGATGTGCCGCCTGGCCTATACGCTCGTCGACGGCAAAGGCAATATCGTCGGCAAGAAGCATTACCTGTCGCTGCGCGACATGAACCGGCTCGCATATCTCGGTGAAATGGCCGATGCGGGCATCTCTTCATTCAAGATTGAAGGGCGGTTAAAAGGCGCCTCTTACGTCAAAGAGGTCACGCTGGCCTACCGAAACGCCCTCGACCTGCTTATCGAAGCCAATCCCGACCGTTATTGCCGGGCATCACGCGGCATTGTCAAGGCCACATTCACACCCGACCTGGAGAAATCGTTCAACCGCGGTTACACCGACTATTTCCTGCATGCCGACACTGCCGGCCGTGCTCGCGCAGCCGGATCAATCGCCTCTCTCGACTCGCCCAAATCTCTTGGCGAATATGTCGGGAAAGTGAACCGGACGACTGCCGACGCAATCGAAGCCACACTGACCGCACCGCTTGTCAACGGCGACGGACTTTCATATATCACTCCCGACGGAGCTTCCGGCGGATTTCGTGCAAACCGCGCAGCCGGCCGTATGATATTCCCGGCCGAAAGGACAAAACTTCCGGCCGGAACAAAACTTTACCGTTCATTCGACAAAGAACGCGGAGAGATGCTCTTGCGTCCTTCCGCCAAAAGAGAGATACCTGTCGTCCTCTCCATTACACGACATGGCGACGACACGATAGCGCTTTCCGGCACCGTCGAAGGCGCGGGCACAACGGTAATCACAGCGCAGCAGCCCATCGTAAAGGCGCAGAACAATCCGATGGAACACCGCCGGCGCCAGCTCTCGAAATGGGGCGGCACGGTTTTCACTGTCGCCGGTTACAGCGACAGCCTCGGCGACGAGTTTATCCCCGCATCGCAGCTGTCGGACATGAGGCGACGGCTCGCCGACGCACTGACCGCCACACTCGCCGCCCGGCGTCAGATATTAAAACCGTCGCAGGCCGCACCGAAACCGTTGCCGCCGGAAGGGGCTCATCTGACCCACCGCAGCAATGTAGCCAACCGACTCGCCCGCCGATTTTACCGTGAATGCGGCGTCACCTCCATCGAACCGGCCATCGAACTTAAAAAGCCTGCCGGAAGCGCACCGCTCACACTCATGGAGACCCGCTACTGCCTGCGCCGCGAACTCGGAGCATGCCTGAAAGAGAATGGAAACGCCCTACTCCCCGAACCGCTGACACTCAAAGGACAAGGCTTTGAAATGAACTTGAATTTCGACTGCAAAAACTGCAAGATGAAAGTAAATTATCTTGGCAAATAATTTAAATATAACTACATTTGTACCATTAAAATCTAACCTAATAACAATTTCTAATTTTTATGTCAACCAAAAAAGAACGCATCCTCGTGACCGGAGGAACCGGCTACATCGGCTCACACACCGTGGTAGAACTTCAACAGGCCGGATATCCTGTTGTAATAATCGACGACCTATCCAACTCCAACATAGACGTACTCGACGGAATAGAACGCATCACCGGCATCCGCCCTGACTTCGTGGAGGCTTCATGCACCGACATCGCCGCACTGACAAAACTCTTCGCCGACTATCCCGATATCCGCGGCATCATCAACTTCGCCGCATCGAAAGCAGTAGGCGAATCAATGCAGAAACCGATACTCTACTACCGCAACAACCTCAACACACTGATGAACCTCCTCGAGCTTATGGCACCCAACAATGTCAAAGGCATCGTGTTCTCCTCATCATGCACCGTCTACGGCGAGCCCGACATCAACCCCGTCACCGAACAGTCGCCCATTAAAAAAGCCACCTCACCTTACGGCAATACAAAACAGATATCGGAAGAAATAATCACCGACGTAATCAATGCAGGCGCTCCGTTCAAAAGCGTCATCCTGCGCTACTTCAACCCCGTCGGCGCACACCCCTCGGCCGAAATCGGCGAACTGCCCAACGGCGTACCCCAGAACCTCATCCCATACGTCACCCAGACCGCAATCGGCATACGCAAGGAGCTCAGCGTATTCGGCGACGACTACAACACCCCCGACGGATACTGCATTCGCGACTTCATCAATGTGGTGGACCTCGCTAAAGCCCATGTGATAGCCGTAGAACGCATGCTCACCGACAAGAGCGACGCCAAAATCGAAATCTTCAACCTCGGCACAGGTGTGGGGC
Source organism: uncultured Muribaculaceae bacterium (assembly GCA_947174635.1). Classification (GTDB taxonomy): domain Bacteria; phylum Bacteroidota; class Bacteroidia; order Bacteroidales; family Muribaculaceae; genus JAGBWK01. The sequence continues at coordinate 125,888 of CAMWJS010000001.1, read as the reverse complement.
TTTCCGTGAAAGAACTCCTCGATTCGTTCGAACGCTCCACCGGAGTGAAAGTGCCTTACAAAGTAGTCGGACGCCGTGCCGGCGATATCGAAAAAGTATGGGCCGACCCCTCCTATGCCAACAACGTGCTCGGATGGAAAGCCGAAACACCCATCGACGACACCATGCGCTCGGCCTGGGCATGGCAGAAAAAGCTGCGCGAACGCGGCATCATGTAATCCGTAAAATACCTTAACAACAATACTCGACGAGATGAAACAACTATTGATCGGGCTTTTTGCCTTGACTTGCATTACGGGATACTCACAAAAAGCCCGTCAAGAAGTTGCCGACACCCCGGCCAAAGCGGGTGGAGTGTACTACGCATATCCTGTGACCGAGAGCAACAACACTCCCGCGCCCAAAGGATACACCCCTTTCTATATCAGCCATTACGGCCGCCACGGGTCGCGCTATCTCATCTCTGACAAAGACTACTCCGACGTAATCGATGTGATGCGCAAAGCTCACGACGCGGGCAAACTCACCTCGAAAGGCGAAGAGGCCTACGACAGTCTGCTCCTCGTATGGGAAGAAGCCTACGGACGCGGCGGCGAACTCACGCCTCTTGGCGCGCGCCAGCATCACGACATCGCCCAGCGCATGTACAAGGCTTACCCCCAGGCATTCGCCAAAGGAGGAGAATACACCGCAGCATCAACCCAAGTGATGCGTTGCGCCCACTCGATGTTCAACTTCATCGAAGGGCTCAAGGAACTCGACCCCTCGCTGGTGATACCCAAAGAGTCGAACGCCCGCAACATGAATTACCTGTGTCACAGCGAGCCGCCGTCGTGGGATTTCAACGACAACAAAGGACGTCGGCCGTGGAAACCGGAGTATGAAAATTGGAGCAAGTCAAAAGTAAACCCCGACCGCGTGATGTCGACACTCTTCAACGACAACCGCTACGTATTGGAAAATGTCTTCACTGACAAACTCCTGTGGGGACTCTACTGGATAGCCGTCGACATGCAGAACATGGAGACAGAAGCCGATTTCCTCAGTCTGTTCACACCGGAAGAACTTTACGACCTCTGGGATGTGGTCAACGCATCGTTCTATATCAAGAATTCAAGCTACCCCGACAGCGACGGGCTTAATGTGGACAATGCGAAAAACCTGATGCGCAACATCCTCGACACAGCCAACGACTATGTCGACAACGGAAAGCATGGCGCCACACTGCGTTTCGGTCACGACGGAAACATAGTGCCGCTCGCCGCCCTTATGCGTTTCACTGACTGCCACGGATACTCCAAAGATCTTGACGATATTGCCAATGTATGGCAATCCTACAACATTTCGCCGATGGCATCAAACATGCAGATGGTATTCTTCCGCGACAAGCAGGGCGATGTCATCGTAAAGTTCATGATGAACGAGCAGGAGACCGCCATCGACATGCCGAGCGACATATTCCCGTTCTACCGCTGGAACGATGTAAAGAAATACATGCAGGAAGCCATCGACACACCATCGGTGGAATTCTGCCCGAAAGAACTGCGTAAATGAAAAAGTTACTGTCACTGCTTGCAACCGTAATGCTCGTGGCCTTCGTATCATGTTCGAAGGGCGAGGATGACGGAGAAAAATTCAACGCCGCCGAAACCCGTGCGCTTATCACCGAATATGACGCCAATGGCGGCAAGCTCACCCCGGAGCAATACTCGACACTGATAAAAAACACCCGACTGCTGTTCAGCGACATCAAGGTGCGCATGAAAGAGTTGCTTGGCATCACCGAGCCACTGCGTTTCACCCAGGAATATCAGAGGCTGAAACACGACAACGATTTCATGGAGCTGCTTGTAGTCAGAGAGCAGGTGTGGCGTGTGCTTGTGATGGGACAGCGCAACTTTTCGGAACAGAACAAGGCCGAGTTCCATGACCTCCCCGACGAATGCATGCTCATAGACTACTATGACGACTGCATACGCTCGCGTGTAACCGACGCCGAAAACGACAGCATCATTTAAGAGGGTGTCTCAACCTATAGAAACAGCTTGTATTTTCACAAAAGCGACACAGGTTGTTGACTTGCTGATTTTTAACAGCTGCCAAAAGAGATTGGGGGTGTTGCAGAACTCCAAAACGTAGGGACGCACGGCTCGTGCGTCCGCAAAACAGCGCTGATTATCAGCCTTTTACCGGACACACGAGCCGTGCGTCCCTACATCGCAAACCGAAATTTTGGAGTTCTGCAACACCCGCAATCTCTTTTATATTCCAAGTCCATTGTCATCCCACTATTGACAGCACTGTCTGGATAGCCGCCGGATTAGTCTGGTCGGGGGTGACCGGAACAACGGTGGCATAGTTGCGTCCGAGCCAGTAAAGGTCGGTATCGGTAGCTTCGGGCTCTTCGTCAATCTGCTTCCCTGTCAGCCAATAGAACGGACGTCCAGTAGGGTCGATATATTCGCGGTATTCCTCAGTCCAGTGGCTTTTGGCCGAGCGCACCACCTTGAGACCCTCGACAGCCACCTTGGCGGGGAAGTTGACATTAAGACACAATCCTGAGGGCAATCCTTTCGACAGGACCGCCTTTGATATCTTTTCTATATAAGGGACAGTCTGCGAGAAATCGGCAGCCATCGAATGGTGCATCAGGGAGTACCCCACTGCAGGGATACCAATCATGCATGCCTCCATCACCGCCCCCATAGTGCCGGAATAGATGAGATTGTTGCCGGCATTCGAACCGTGGTTGATGCCGCACAGCATCAGGTCGGGACGGCGTGGCAAAATATTGTTCATTGCAAGCTTTATACAGTCGACAGGCGTACCGGTCACACTGAAGATGTTCACATTGTCATTGTAGTCGGTGTTTTCGTGACGCTTGACGCGCAACGGAGTGTTGACCGACATAGCCGACGACATTCCCGACTGCGGAGAGTCGGGGGCAACGATAAACACATCGCCCAGCTGCTGGGCTATCCGGGCCAGCACATGTATGCCCGGAGCGGCTATGCCGTCGTCATTGCTTATAAGTATCAAAGGTTTTTCCATAATCAGACTATTTGTTTTTTTTACATGTCACGGCTGGCACTCCGCAACAAAACAAAGATAATCATTAGTGGCGAGATACACAAATCGGCGAATGTTCCACGGGTAATTATCAACAATCATCAACAGTTATCAACATATTTGGTTCTTTGATGATTATTAACTTTGCAATGCCATTAAAAAGTTGTTTATTTGCAGCGTGAAACATTTTTCAATCTAATCTATATATGGGAAAAATCATCGCAATCGCCAACCAGAAAGGAGGCGTCGGAAAAACGACAACGACTATCAATCTCGGAGCTTCACTGGCATCAGCCGGAAAGCGTACTCTCATCATCGACGCCGACCCGCAGGCCAACGCCACATCAGGCTATGGAATCGACCCGCGCTCCATGACTTCCTCCATATATGAATGTCTTGTCGACAGCTACCCTATCGACGGCTCCCAGGTAAAGACATGCGTTGAAAATCTCGACCTGGTGGGGTCGCGCATAGACCTTGCCGGAGCAGAAATCGAACTTATCAACAAGCCCAACCGCGAACGTGTGCTCGCCAATCTCCTCGAACCGCTCAAGCAGGTCTATGACTATATCCTGATTGACTGCTCGCCGTCGCTCGGGCTCATCACAGTCAACGCCCTCACGGCCGCCAATTCGGTAATCATTCCCGTGCAGGCGGAATATTTCGCCCTCGAAGGCATATCAAAACTGCTCAACACCATACGCATCATAAAGTCAAAGCTCAATCCCGCGCTTGAAATCGAAGGCTTCCTGCTGACGATGTATGACGCCCGCCTGCGTCTGGCCAACCAGATCTACGAGGAGCTGAAAGGACATTTCGCCGACATGGTGTTCGACACCGTCATACCCCGAAACATTCGACTAAGCGAAGCTCCGTCACACGGACTGCCGGCAATCCTCTATGACCCCGAAAGCCGCGGAGCCACCTCCCATATCATGCTCGCAAAAGAGATTATCAATAAAAACAGATAAGCTCCGTCAACTGTTGCCGGCATCACTTTCCGGCATGACAGCGGACCAGCCAATCCACCCACCCTAACATCCGAATACATGTCATTACCAAAACGCAATGCATTAGGCCGCGGACTCGACTCCCTTATAGCCATGGACGATGTTCCGGCACGCGGCTCTTCAGCCATCAACGAAATATCACTCGACGCCATCACTCCCAACCCGAGCCAGCCGCGCACCACCTTTGATGAAGATGCTCTCAACGACCTCGCGGTGTCAATACGCGAAATCGGCATCATACAGCCCCTCTCACTGCGCAAAATCGGGCCCGAGCAATATCAGATTATCGCCGGCGAGCGCCGCTACCGCGCCGCCGTCAAGGCCGGACTCTCTTCCGTTCCGGCTTATATACGCTCGGCCAACGACACCGAGCTCACCGAGATGGCGCTTATCGAGAACATACAGCGCGAAGACCTCAATGCAATCGAAATCGCCCTTACGTTCAAGAAACTCATCGACCAGTACAATCTCACACAGGAACGTCTGAGCGAGCGCATAGGCAAGAAGCGCGCCACGATTGCCAACTTCCTGCGTCTGCTCCGCCTGCCTGCCGAAGTCCAGCTGGGTCTGCGCGACAAGCGCCTCGACATGGGTCACGCCAGAGCATTGCTGTCAATCGACAATCCGGCTCTTCAGCTCAAGCTCTATAACGAGATATTGAAACAGGGTCTTTCGGTACGTCGGGTAGAAGAGCTTGCCAAAGCCTATCAGCTTGCCGACGGCGCCCCCAAAAAAGAGAAGGCAAAACCGGCGTCAAACCGCGATTTCGAGATGCTTCGCCGACAGCTCTCATCAACATTCAACACTCCGGTACAGTTTGCCTGCGACAATTCCGGCAAAGGAAAAATAACATTTCCGTTCAAAAATCAGGACGAACTTGCCAAATTAATTACTATCTTTGATAGTCTGAAGTCAAAAGAACAATAGTCCAACGATGGCGGGATTGAGAATTTAACGATGCGATATCCTGTATCCCAGCCAATTACGCAATGAAAAAAGATAAGACATCTACAAAAGAATATATCAGCACCGTCAGCCGCAACGCATTGTTGTCGCTGCTGGCGGCGCTGTTGCTGTTCCCATTTAACCTTTTTTCAAATTCTTTTGCATTTGCTTCTGACGACGAAGAGGACACTCCGCTGCCGAAGGAAATACCGGTGGGCAACACGCCGCTGCCTGAAGGCTCGGAAATCGAAGGCGAACGGATTGTCACGACCGGCGACCGCGTAAAATTTGTACCTGTCGACACCATTCCTGTATCGGATACCGCCGCCATGCTTGATTCGATTGCGGGGATAACCGACGAATGGGTGCCCCGTCAGATCGAGTTCAACCCCGACCCTACCAGAGCCGTGTGGCTTGCGGCATTGTTTCCCGGTCTCGGCCAGGTGTACAACCGCCGTTACTGGAAACTCCCGCTCATAGTCGGCGGATATCTCGGACTCGGCTATGCCACAAGCTGGAACAACGGCATGCTCTCCGACTACACCAAGGCCTATGCCGACATAATGGACAACGACCCGACTACACGAAGCTACATGGACTTCTTCCCCTCGACAGTAAAAGAGGAGGACCTTGACAAGACATGGCTCACCAATATATTGCGTTCGCGCAAAAATTATTTCCGCCGCAACCGCGACCTGTGCATTATCGGTATGGTGGCCGTGTATCTGGTCGCTGTCGTCGATGCATACGTCGACGCGTCGCTGGCTCATTTCGACATATCGCCCGATCTGTCGATGGAGGTGTATCCGTCGCTGATACAGGACGGACGGACGCGTCTGCCGTCGATGGGGCTTCAATGGGCCATTACTTTTTGACATACTATGAACCTAACGCATATAAAAAAACAAGTTTGTCAGATGAAAAAGATATTTCATAACATAACAGCAGCACTTCTTATCTCACTTACCTCCGCAGGGGCGACAGCCTCCGATATTCTGTCGCTAAGGGATACAATCACCGACCCGCACATAATATACCCCGAGAGTTTCGAAGCCGACACCCACCTGATGATGCAGAACTGGTATATGCAGAACTATACCGAACTGGCCCGCGGGGATTACGGCACAGGTTCGGCCGTCGAGCCTACCGACGAAGAACTCGTGCAACGCCTCTTGTCGATGCCCGCAGTGATAGAGATGCCGTTTAACTCAGTGGTGAAATCATATATCAAAATGTATGTCGACCGTCGGCGTTCTCTCGTTGAGAACATGCTCGGCATGTCGACCTACTACATGCCCATATTCGAGCAGGCGCTCGAGCAGGAAGGCGTACCCCTGGAACTTAAATATCTCCCCATCATAGAGTCGGCGCTCAACCCCAATGCAGTGTCGCGTGCCGGTGCCACGGGACTATGGCAGTTCATGCTTCCCACCGCACGAGGCCTCGGCATGGAAATCAACTCGCTTGTCGACGAACGACGCGACCCGATACGCTCGTCGCAGATGGCAGCCCGCTATCTCAAGCAACTTCATGACATCTACAGCGACTGGTCGCTTGCCATCGCCGCCTACAACTGCGGTCCGGGCAATGTCAACAAAGCGTTGCGCCGTGCAGGGGAAGGGGGGAAGAAAGACTTCTGGGAGATATATCCTTTCCTGCCGCCGGAGACACGCGGCTATGTGCCCGGATTTATCGCAGCCAACTATGCGATGAACTATTACGACAAGCACAATATATCGCCGGCACTTGCACGCCGTCCGATTATCACCGACTCGGTATATGTCAAAAAGCGTGTGCATTTCCAGCAGATTGCCGATGTGCTGAACATACCGATAGAGGAAATCCGCACACTCAATCCGCAATATCGTCAGGACGTGATACCGGGCGACATAAAGGCATATCCGCTCGTATTGCCGTCGCACCAGGCATTGTGCTACATCATCTCTGAAGACAGCATCGTGGCCCATGACGCCGCAAAATACGCCCGTCGTGGCATTGTAGAGCCATCGACCGGGTCTTCAAAAGTAAGCGATGACGGAAAATACATCATCACCGAAGAGATAAAATTCCACAAAGTCAAAAAGGGAGATACATTCAGCGGTCTCGCACGACGGTATGGCGTGACAGCGGCTTCAATCAAAAAAGCAAACGGCATAAAGACACTCCGCCGCGGCCGCACCATCAAAATCGTGACAACAAAGAAAACGCTGAAACCTGAAGAGCCCAAAGAGACAGTCGTCGTTCCTGAAGAAACAGCTACTACGGCCGAAAACATCTCGGAGCCCGAAGCAGTAACCGAAGAAAACGCCGAAGCAATCACGGCAGAACCGACGCCTGCAGAAGCCGGAACCGCCGCCGATGACACCGATACGGAGGGGGAAGCCGCCGAGGCTGTCTCCGAGCCGGACATCGACACTACGGCATACGCCGACACTGCCGTCGCTGCATACGATGACGCGGCTGCGACCGAGGTGCGTCAACGCATACAGTCCACATTCAATTCGCGCCAATCCGCGTCAACACAATCATCGGGAAGCAACGTGGAAAAAGATGTGACGCCGACAAAATCGCAGGCTGAGAAATCTCCGGCACCGAAAACAGAGAAAAAGACCGACAAAACACCCAAAAATGTATATCATAAAGTAAAGAAGGGAGAGACTTTTTCAAAAATAGCCAAACGCTACGGCACGACAGTCAGGAAGTTGCAGCAGCTCAACGGCATTGACGGCTCTAAACTCAAAATCGGCCAACGTGTCAGAGTGAAATAGAGTGGATAAGGAAATCCCCCCCGACCGGATATACCGAAATCAGACAAATGGACAATAAGGTAAAAGAGATAAATATAGAGGAATTTGACTACGACCTGCCCGACGAGCGGATCGCAAAACACCCGCTGGAACAGCGCGACGCATGCCGGCTGCTTGTCAGGCAGCCCGACGGCTCGATTTCCGACCATGTGTTTTCGGAACTCGACATGTTGCTTCCGGCCGATTCGATGCTTATATACAACAATACCCGCGTAATCAACGCGCGGCTACGGTTTCGCAAAGGCGAAGACGGCAACGGGGCCCTCATCGAAGTTTTCTGTCTCGAGCCGGAAAATCCGGCTGATTACGCTCAGAATTTCGCTTCGACGGAATGCTGCTCGTGGATATGTTTCGTAGGAAATTCGAAACGATGGAAGGCAGGGAAGCTGTCGGCTGAAATCGACATTGACGGCACCGCAGTCACCCTTGAAGCCGAGCGTGTCTCGCGCCATGACAATACGTCGGTGGTGAGATTTTCATGGAACAACAGCGGAGTGACATTCTCGCAGATCATATCGTCGGCAGGGGAAATACCAATACCTCCCTACCTCAACCGCTCGACTGAAGAAACCGACAGCAAAGACTACCAGACAGTCTACAGCCACATCGAGGGTTCGGTCGCCGCTCCGACTGCCGGACTCCACTTCACCGACAGTCTGCTGCAACGCATATCGCAGCGAGGCATACCGCGGTACGAACTGACGCTGCATGTCGGGGCCGGAACATTCCAGCCGGTCAAAAGCGACACCATAGGCGAGCACATGATGCACAGCGAATGGATTGCCGTTGACCGTCGGCTCATCGCCGAACTTGCAGAGACCGACCGCAGGGTGATTGCCGTAGGAACCACATCGGTGCGAACTCTCGAGAGCCTCTACCACATCGGATGTCTCATCAGCGAAGGGCGTCAGGCCGACGAGGTGCCGCAGTGGTATCCCTACTCCCCCACCCATCCGATGCTGTCACGCCGCGAAGCATTCCGGAAAATTCTGGAATGGCTTGACAACAACAACCTGAACGTACTCATAGCCGCTACGCGTATCATCATAGCGCCGGGCTATACCTATCGTGTGGTCGACGGCATGGTCACCAATTTCCATCAGCCACGCTCCACCCTGCTGCTTCTCGTATCGGCATTTACCGGAGGCGACTGGCGGCCGGTCTACGACTTCGCGCTGCAGCACGATTACCGCTTCCTGAGCTACGGCGACGGTTCTCTTCTTCTAAGAGAGCGTTTGAATTTAAACCGTAATTAACAATAAAAGAGAATGATCGAGGATACTTCAAATTAATCCAAACTCTCTCTAAAATAATGCTACTATGTATCTTATCAACACCTCTTTTCATGCCGCACGGAATGTAGCCGAAACCATCGTCGGCGATGTCCGCTCACGACTTGTGCCCCTGATGGAAAAGTCATCGCTTTTCACCGACATAATAATGGCGGAAATTCTCGTGGAGGTCGACCCCGAATGCATGAGTTTCACTCTGCAGGGAATAGCGCAAGACCTTGACAAGGCGATGGAATGGATGCAGCGCGACGCTCAGGAATTTTTCAACGGGCTGCAAATGCGCTACGGAAACAATGTAGTGCATTTCACCACTCCGATGAGGGTGATGTAGGCGAAAGTTACAGATTCTATCTATGGGACATCCGCTAAAAGAATGGGACAGGATAATAATCGGCATTGACCCCGGCACTAACGTGATGGGGTATGCGATACTCGGTGTCAAAGGGAAAAAGCCGGCACTGATTGCCATGGGCGTCATTGAACTCAACAAATTCGAGAGCCATTATCTGCGTCTGCGGCGCATATATGACCGAGTTCTCGGACTCGTGGAGCAGTATCTGCCCGACGAGATGGCGATTGAAGCTCCTTTCTTCGGAAAGAACGTGCAGTCGATGCTCAAGCTCGGACGCGCTCAGGGGGTGGCCATGGCCGCAGCGCTCTCCCGCGATGTCCCTATCACCGAATACGAACCCCGCAAAATAAAGATGGCTATCACCGGCAACGGTGCCGCTTCAAAAGAGCAGGTAAAGGAATTGCTTCGCCGTATACTCAACATCCCCGACGAAAGCATGCTGCCGCAACTCGATGCCACCGACGCGCTCGGGGCAGCGCTCTGCCACTACTACGAGTCGGCCAAGCCTGCCGTGGCTCGCGGAGCATCGTCATGGAAATCATTCATAGCATCACACCCCGACAGGGTGAAGAAAATGTAGTCAAAACGAAAACGAATATTAGAATCTTGAGATAAAATGGCTAAGGTAGGAGATACAGTACGATTTCTCAACAGTGTAGGCGGAGGCCGCATTGTACGCATCGACGGAAACATAGCTCACGTGGAGGATGCCGACGGATTTGAAGTCCCTGCATTGCTCAGAGAGTGCGTCGTAGTAATGGAAGCCTCGGCAGCCGCAGCGCCCGCTCCGGCCACGGCAACGACTCCAAAAGAAAAAGCGAACAAAGAAAAAACGAAAGAACCGGAATTGCCGAGAGTAGAAACTCCCGACGGCGACAAAATCAATGTCGTGATGGCGTTTGAAGCGACAGACCTGAAGTCGCTGTCAAATTCGGAATTTGACGTCGTACTTGTCAATGACTCAAACTACTTTCTCAACTTCACATTCGCCACAAGGGCTGAGGACGAAAACAAATGGACCCTGCGCCGCGCCGGCACGGTGGAACCCAACATTGTGCTCACCATGTGCACCCTGGCATCATCAGAGCTCAACACCATTGACCGCGCGATGATACAGATTATATCATACAAAGATGACAAAAGCTATGAGTGCAAGGCTCCGGTATCTGTAGAGACGAAAATAGACAATACCAAATTTTTCAAGCTGCATTGCTTCAAGAGCAATCCATATTTCGACACCCCCGTCATAGCGGTCGACATAATTAAGGATGACAAAGCAGCTGTGGCAATGTCAATCAATGCCGCCGAATTGCAGAATGCCATCAGGGAGAAACGCGACAACGTCACTTCGGCACAGCGCAAGGCAGCAAAATCCCGGCGCGCCTCAAAAAACGACATCCTTGAAGTAGACCTCCACATCACCGAACTCCTTGACAACACCAGCGGCCTGAGCCGAGCCGACATGCTCAACCGTCAGATTGATGAATTCCGTAGAGTCATGGACGAAAATCTGCGCAACCACGGCCGCAAGATAGTGTTCATCCACGGCAAAGGGGAAGGAGTGCTCCGTCAGGCATTGCTTAAGGAACTCACCCACCGGTATAAAGGGCATGATGTCAGCGATGCATCGTTCAGGGAATACGGTTTCGGAGCAACGCAGGTTGTGATACGCTGACACACTCCACTTAGATTTTTCAACAGTCTCATACATATATAGCCGCACTTAAATGATAATTTACTTTACAGGAACAGGCAACAGCCGCGACGTAGCGGTCAGGTTATCCTCCATTTTGGGCGACAACGATATAATAGAACTATGCGGAGATGCAATCCGCAACAAAGAGCTCAAGGCCAAGCAGCCATGCAAAGCCGTGGTATGGGTATTCCCTGTTTACAGCTGGGGCGTACCGCCGGTTGTGGTGAAATTTATCAAAGAAGTGAAACTCTCCGGAGCCGGAGCCGCCTCGCACCACATGGTCGCCACCTGCGGAGATGATGCCGGCCTGACAGCCAACCAATGGAGAAGACTCATAAGCCTCAGGAACTGGACCCCGGCATCGGCATCGACCGTCATCATGCCCAACACCTACACATTGATGAAAGGATTTGACGTCGACCCGGAAGATGTAGCACTTGAAAAACTCGAAGCATCAAAAGAGCGTGTTGCCGACATAGCCCGACGCATCAGGGCTGCCGCTGTCGACGACGATGTGGTGAAAGGCCGTTTCGCATGGTTCAAGAGCAGGATTATATATCCGTGGTTCAAACGTTTTGCCATGAGCCCAAAGCCATTCCACGCCACCGACAGCTGCACCGGCTGCGGACTTTGCGCCCGCAGTTGTCCGCTCGGCAATATCTCCGTGAACGACAGCCGCCGTCCATGCTGGGGCAATGATTGCGCGCTATGTCTGCGGTGTTATCACATTTGCCCCGCTGCCGCCGTACAATACGGAAAGTCCACACGCGGCAAAGGGCGATATCTTAACAACAGATAATCCCGATAATAATCTGTAAATATGGCAAATATGACAGATAAAAAATAATGAGGGATATTTTCTTTGATATTTTAAAATAAAACATTTAAATTTGTAGTGTCAATTGCAACAACAATAGACATTAACAGTATAATTATCTAATAAAAAAAACAACTATGGCTTACGTAATCACTGACAAATGTGTAGCTTGCGGCACTTGCTTGCCTGTTTGCCCCGTTGAGGCAATCTCAGAAGGCGATATCTACCACATCGATCCCGACACTTGCATCGAGTGCGGTTCATGTGCAGAAGTATGTCCCTCGGAAGCAATCATCCCGGGCTAATCGCTTGCATAGAAATTAAGAACAAAACAGGCAGGGCCGATATGGCTCTGCCTGTTTCATTCTTAATCCGTATAACGGTTTAAATCCAAAGGCTCTCTCAATAAAGGAGTGTCCGGCATACTCATCAAAAGCGATGCCTCCATAACAGTGGGTGTCGCAGCCCCAAAAAAATGCGAGCCCAATTGCAGGGCCGGTGTTACAAACACTATACTTTCCGCCTATACTTTCGTAGCTGAAAACCGCGGCTACTACGCTACTGATTGTCAGGATACTGCGCTTAGTAGCCGCGGTTTTTAACCGCGGTCAAATTGAGTTATAAGACACCATAGCCCCTTAAGTTAATAGCATTGAATCGCGTCCACATGCTGTTTACTTAAGGATGTAACATCAGAGAGCCGGAGGCTCGAGGGTCTACTATTATCCCCGGTTCGGAGACCGCGGAGCGGGCGCAGGCCGGGGTAACCGGGAGCAATCATCTCCTGAGCCCGGGAAGGGCGGTGTGTGGTAACCAACTCGTTTACAACCACAAACCGCCCTTCACGGGCTTAACGTTGTCAGGTCACTCTCCGGGGCCTACGGGCCACTGCGTGTCCCTTCGACCCCGGTTAATAGTAGACCCTCGAGCCTCCGGCTCTCTGATGTTACATCCTTAACTAAACAGCATTGAATAGCGTCCCTACAGTCTGGTCCGCATTTTGTGGATTTTGCAACACCTTCCGTACAGTGCAAGTTGTTATATATCATAATTATAGCGCGGACACGATAAATCGCGTCCGCGCCAATTCAGCTCGTATATTTTGAGTTTTGTAACTCTCTTATATCGCTTTATGACTTCGGTTTAGAATCTGTAGAAGAAACCAAATGACAGGTTGTAGCCTGAGAAATCGAAGCCCCATCCGTCGTAGTGGTCGTCGAGGAGGTCTTTAGCCGCATCGTTGGTACCGCGATAACCAAGGAAACCTGCGTGAGCCTCGATGCTGCAACGGTTGTTGAGTGCGAGTGAGATACCGGGCTTGAAACCGATGCCGTATTTAACTGCGGTATCGCTGTCGTCGCCATCGTAAGAAGCTTTGCCGAAGCCGAGGTCTACCCCACCGTCAACAAAGAGAGATACAATACCTTTCTTATAGTAAGTGTAGCGTACGAAGGGGTCGAAGTCTACGAGATTGCCATCGACCGATGTACGATGCAGGTAAGTCCAGCCAAGAACCGTTCCGATTGCCCACTGTTCGCTGAGTTCATAACCTACTTCCGGGGCGATTTTAATTGTAGTAATTTTGTCGCTGTCGTTACGCCAAGCGGCAACAGAACCACCTACAAACCAATTCTGAGCTGCGGCAGTCAGTGTCATCACCGACATCACTGCCATCAAAATAATCTTTTTCATACCTAAAAATTTTTAATGATAAATTGGATAAATATTAATATAAATCAAGTGTCGTACCTTTGGAAATCGGCATAAAATTAACTAAAAATTTTAAAATCACGAATGTTTTTCCTGAAAATGATATTTATTATTTGCGACGGATAGAAAAAAGGCTGCGCCAGATGGAGCGGACAGGTGTGACGAGAGGACGGAATGGCTCCTTGTCGCCGGGAATGAATACGTTGAGCCCGTGGTGGTGGCATTTGATATCCATGATATTGTCGAGAATCATCGGTTCGCCGTCGATATGGGCGGGGCCTTCGTTGGAGCGATAGATTACGGCCGCAGGGGCACGCAGCGAGTGGATGAGTGTGTTTGAGTCGATGTAGCCGGTGAATAGGTCCATGCCCACCATCGCGGTGTCGATCGGAGAACCCTGATGAATTATAATTATGTCGAGAAGGCCGTCGGTAATCGACGCCTTCGGGGCTATGTAGGCGTTGTTGCCATACTGCGACGCGTTGCAGCATGCCACGACAAATGCTCGCTCGGTCAGGATTTTGCCGTTGGCCGAGATGGTATATGTGTCGGGCTTGTAGCGGAGATATTGAGTAAGCGCACTTCTGAGATATGTGAACAGCCCGCGGCGGCTCTGCTTGGCGAAACTATGTGAAACGGCGGCATCGAAACCGACGCCAAAGGTGCAGAAGAACGGCAGCTTGTTGACTGTGCCGTAGTCACATTTGGCGATTATGCCGCGCGTCACTACATCAAGGGCGGCATCGACATTGACCGGGATTCCGATATGACGGGCAAGGCCGTTGCCCGAGCCTGTAGGTATGATGCCGAAAGTGAGTTCGGACCCACACAGCGCCTGCGCCGTTTCGTTGACAGTGCCGTCGCCTCCTGCCGCAAGAACCACATCATATCCTTTCTCTACGGCTTCAGATGCAAGACGTGTGGCATCGCCGCGGCAAGTGGTAAAGCGGATATCGAGAGTATATCCCGCCTGCGACATCGCTTTTTCGACCTTTGCGTCGAGACCGTTTTTTTTCGCTGTACCCGAAATGGGATTTATTATAAGCATTGCATCAGCCATAGCATCATGAATAAGTTTCCAATTCACAAAAATACAGAAAATATCATAAAAAAACAATAAAAAAGGCCATGTACCGTTAATTGGATATGAAACGCGTCAATCACATATTGCCGGCATTGCTTGTACTGATAGCAATCATCATGTCGTGCGTACATGATGCAAAAGCCCAGCAGCTGAACGACAAGTTGCTCAACCGCCCGTATGCCGACATGCGTGTGTGGCACCTGGGGTTTTCTGTCGGTCTGCACACTCAGGACCTCAGGTTCACCCACAACGGTTTTATCACCCCCGAGGGGGAATCATGGTTTGTGGAGCAGCCGTCATTCCAGCCCGGATTTAATGTAAACGGTCTTTTCGACCTGCGACTCAACGATTATTTCAACGTACGCTTTACACCGGGACTCTATTTCGGCAACCGCGACCTGCGCTTCAGGGAGGCCAATACGGGCGAGGAGCTGAAACAGAGCCTGAAGTCGGCCTATCTGGCATTTCCGATCGACCTGAAGTTCTCGGCGCTGCGCTACCGCAATCTGCGGCCATACGTCACAGCCGGCATCATGCCCGCCGTAGACCTCACACGCAAAAGCGGAGAGTATATCAAGCTGAAAAGCAGCGACTTCTATCTGACATGCGGATTTGGCTGCGACCTTTATCTCCCATATTTCAAACTCATACCCGAGGTGAAATTCTGCTTCGGCCTTGTCGATGTGGTCGACCACAAGCGCCCCGACCTTACGGATGACCCGACGAAACAGAAGTTCACGCAATCGCTCAAGAAAGCGGTATCCTCGATGGTGGTTTTCAGTTTTTATTTCGAATGACACGACCCGCAAAAATCATATTATCACGCATAGCCGCACTGCTGGCGCTGATGCTTGCCGGAGTTCCGGCCAAAGCCCAGAGCGACGCGCAGTTCTCGCAATATTATCAGGTTAAAAGCTATTACAACCCTGCCGCCATCGGCACTTCCGACCTGCTCAACATCAGGGGTGGTGCACGCCTGCAATGGGTGGGCATCGACAATGCGCCAAAATCGTTTGCAGCCACCGCCGAGATGCCGCTGAAGCTTTTCAAGAAGCGCTTCGGAGTGGGATTGCTAATGCAGCAGGAAAGCCTCGGTCTCTACAAGAACCTCACCATAGGCGTACAGGCCGGCTATAAAATCAAGCTTTTCAAAGGGGAGCTCACCGCCGGCGTGCAGCTCGGATTTATCAATGAGGCGTTCAAAGGCTCGGAGGTGCTGCTGCCCGACGACGACAACTTCCATCAGGGCAACGACGAGGCCATCCCGATGAACGACCTCAACGGCAATGCCTTCGACATCGGAGCCGGAGTGTATTATACACGCGGCATCTGGTGGGGCGGCGTATCGATGACACATCTGACGCAGCCCGTCATCAACCTCAAATCGGAAACCGGCGACAACACTATGGAAAAAAATTATGAATTTCAAGTGGGCCGCACGCTATATTTTATGGCCGGATGCAATATTCAGATAAAAAATACGTTATTTGAAGTGATGCCATCGTTATTGGTCAAGAGCGATTTCACGTTCACGACAGGCGAAGCTACCGCGCGCGTGCGCTACAACAAGTTTCTCACCGCCGGCATAGGCTACCGCTACAACGACGCCGTGACAATAAGCCTGGGCGCCGAGATAAAAGGGTTTTATCTCGGATATGCCTATGATTATGCCACTTCAGCCATAGCAAAGGCATCATCGGGAAGTCATGAGATATTCGCAGGCTACTCGCTGAAACTCGACTTCTCGGAAAAGAACAAGAATAAACATAAGAGCATACGCATACTTTAAGACATGAAAAGAACATCACTTTATCTCCTTCCGATAGCGGCGACGATGCTGACAGCAGCATCATGCGCCACAGGGTCACGCAATGCCAGCGGCGGTGAAGTAACCGGCGTGGGTGGCTTGTCGTGGGCGGAACCGACGCCCTACGGCATGGTACTCGTGTCGCGAGGCTCGATGGAAGTGGGTCCGCAGAAAGCCGACAGTGCATGGAACCTTCCGGCGTCGGCGCGCGGCATTTCAGTCGATGCATTCTGGATGGACGAGACGGAAATCACCAACTCCAAGTATAAGCAGTTTGTATTCTGGGTGCGCGACTCCATCATCCGCGAGCGCCTTGCCGACCCGGCCTACGGCGGCAACGAAGAGTTCAAAATCGAGGAGGACAAAGAGGGCAATCCAATCACACCCCACCTCAACTGGAACAAGCCGATACCCTGGCGCAACGCCAACGAGGATGAACAGCGCGCAATCGAGAGCCTCTACCGCACAAACCCCATCACCGGGCAGCGCGAGCTCGATCCGGAGCAGCTCAACTACCGCTACGAGACGTACAACCACACCGAAGCGGCCAAACGCAAACACCGTCTCGACCCGCGCAAGCGTGAATACAACACCGACAAGCCGGCTCCGACCGCCGTGCCCATCATCTCGAAGGACACAGCCTATATCGACGACGAGGGGGAAATCGTACGCCGCACCATCACCCGCGGACTGACCGGCGACTTCGACTTCGTCAACACATATATAGTAAATGTATATCCCGACACCACGGCATGGATTAACGATTTCGACAACGCATACAACGAGCCTTACGTGCGCATGTACTTCTCCCACGGAGGATACAACGACTACCCAGTTGTGGGCGTAAGCTGGGAACAGGCCAACGCATTCTGCAACTGGCGCACCGACTATCTGCGCCGTGCCCTCGGCCGCGAAGGCGTCTACGTGGAGCCCTACCGTCTCCCCACCGAGGCCGAATGGGAATACGCAGCCCGCGCAGGCGTCAACGAGAACATGTATCCCTGGGAGGGCGACCTTCCTCTGAGCGAGGACAAAGGCTGCTTCTATGCCAACTTCAAGCCCAACGAAGGCAACTACGTGAAAGACGGGCAGCTGATAACAGCGCGCGTGGGCACATATACGCCCAACGACTTCGGCCTCTACGACATGGCCGGCAACGTCAGCGAATGGACCTCGACAGCCTACACCGAGAGCGTATCGAAACTCACCAGCGACCTCAATCCCGAGTACCGCTACGACGCGGCGCAGGAAGACCCCTACAAGATGAAGCGCAAGATAGTGCGCGGAGGCTCATGGAAAGATGTGGCCCACAATATCCGTTCAGACATACGCATGTGGGAATACCAGAACGAGCAGCGCTCCTACATCGGCTTCCGATGCGTGCGCTCTCAGATAGGTTTCGCCAAAGGGAACAAACTGAAATAACGACAATACATGTGGCGCACGCAAACATCAAGCCGGCGCCGCAACGATGAAATCAACAATATACAACCGAGACAACAATACATCCGCGATGGGAAAAGTAAAAAGATATAAAAACCGCATAACACGCTTCCTGCAGAGCGACGGAGGCCAGCGCTTCTTCAATTTCGCCTATTCGATAGGCGCTGCAATCGTAATCTGGGGCGCACTGTTCAAAATCCTGCACTTGCCCGGTGGCAACTTCCTGTTGTCGCTCGGTATGGGCACGGAGGTGCTGATGTTCGTCCTTTCGGCGTTCGACCGTCCGCCGCGCGAATACCACTGGGAAGAGGTGTTTCCCTCGCTCGACCCCGACCACAACAAGGAGGGTCATGACGGAGAAGCCAGCGGCATAGCAGCCCAGGGCGCACTGCCTGGCACCACCGTAATAGTGACAGGTTCAGGCACACCGGCCGCAAGCTCCGGCCGCAATGTCAGCGTGGCTGAGGCCAAGGCAGCCGCCGGCATCCCGGGCAATATCAATCTGACGGAAGAGGATTCGCGCTCGCTGTCCGAGAGCATCGCCAAGATGGCGGCAGCGTCTGACCAGCTCGCACGCATGGCCGAGCTCACAACCGCCACCCAGCGGTATCTCGACCAGATGGCAAGCATCGCTTCGGAAATGGAACACCTGCGCACCACCACAGCCGCCCTCAACGAAGTGTCGGACGTGCTTCTCGACAGCTACCGTGCCATCACCGAGAACTCCGAGAACATCACCCGCAGCTCTACAGGCTATGTGGAGCAGATGCAGGACCTCAACCGCAACCTCACCGGACTCAATACCATCTACGAGATACAGCTCAAGAGCGTATCGTCGCAACTCGACTCGATCGACCGCGTGAACCGTGGCATCAAGGATATCCGCGACATGTATGAAAAGAGTTCGACCCAGAGCGCACGCTATGTGGAGGAGACGGAGCGCATGGCCCACTACATGCACCAGCTCAACGCCGTATATGAGAAAATGCTCACGGCAATGACCGTCAACATGTACCGCCAGCCTATCGCTGTCGACACCCCGCCGGTCAACGGTAACGGCGCGCAGGTGTAACGCCGCTGCCTACGGCACCTCTGCAACGTGACAATCAATCAAAGCAACCACACCGCATAACACAAAGATATCAAAACGGGTGCACCGTCCCCCCCAGCCGGACAAAGCGCACCCTGCGAAATATAGAATATAACAATGGGAGCATCCAACAATCGACTATCTCCTCGCCAGAAGATGATAAACCTGATGTATATCGTCCTGATGGCAATGCTTGCGCTCAACGTGTCGAGCGACGTGCTTGACGGCTTCACGCAGGTGAAGGAAGGATTGGTACGCACCAACGACAATATCGAGCAACGAAACGCATCGATTATCGGTGCGCTCGAGGCTTTCAGCCTGCAAAATCCGGAGAAGGGACTCACATGGTACCGCAAGGGGCTCGAGGTGCGCCAGCAGACCGACCGCATCTACGAGCTTGTCGACTCTCTCAAAGTGCAGATTGTGAAGAAAGCCGACGGCGCCGACGGCGATGTCGACAATATCATAAACCGCGAGGACCTCGACGCCGCGGCCTCCATCATGCTCGAACCCGCCACAAAACGCGGCGAAGCGCTCCGCGGGGCAATCGACAGCTATCGCAGCTATATCACGTCTGTAGTGACCGATTCCGTCAAGAGCGCAAGCATAGAGCAGGCACTCGCCACGGCTTCGGTGCAGCGCAAAGGTGAAATCGGCGAAATGACCTGGGAGGAATACAAATTCGAGAACCAGCCTGTAGTAGCCGCAGTGGCATTGCTCACAAAGCTTCAGAACGACATCAAGTATTCCGAAGGAGAAGCGCTGCAGTCGCTGCTTGCCAACGTAGACGCCGGCGATGTCCGCGTCAACGAGCTGAACGCATTTGTCATACCGGACTCACGCTACGTGATACGCGGCGGCAAATATCTGGCCAACATAGTGCTTGCCGCCGTCGACACCACACAGCGGCCCAACATCTATATCAACGGCAAAAAACTTGGAGCAAACGGATTGTATGAAGTAGCCGCAAACGCATCAGGCAATTTCGACTACAAAGGATATCTCGAAGTGCCTCACGGCGACGGTACATTCACCCGACATGATTTCTCATCGTCATATACCGTAATCGAACCGACCGCGACCGTATCGGCGACAATGATGAATGTGCTCTACGCCGGCATCGACAACCCGATAAGCATCTCGGTGCCCGGTGTCGCCAACACCGGAGTAACCGCCACAATGACCAACGGCACACTGACACGCCGCGGCGATTCATGGGTGGCACATCCCGGCAAAGTCGGAGAGCCGGCGACCGTGACTGTCACGGCCGATATGAACGGAAAGAAAACCGAAGTGTCGCGCACCGAATTCCGCGTGCGCAAACTTCCCGACCCCACCCCATTCATTTCGTACAAGGATGGCGAGGGCAACACGGTGCACTACCGCGGCGGCGGCAGAGGCATCGCAAAGGCACTGCTCATGCAGGCGCCCGGACTGGAAGCGGCCATCGATGATGACCTGCTCAACATCTCGTTCAACGTGCTCGGTTTCGAGACTGTCACATTCGACTCGATGGGAAACGCGCTGCCTGAGGTGTCGGACGGCAACAAATTTTCCGCCCGTCAGAAAGCACAGCTACAGCGTCTCAAACGCGGCAACCGCATCTACGTGACACGCGTAAAGGCCGTAGGACCCGACGGCATCACCCGCGAGCTTGCCCCGCTTGAAATAATCATCAACTAATTATTCCCGAAAATAAAAATATCGATTATACAATGAGTGTATTTAAAAGACATATCACTGTTGCAGCCGCCCTGCTGGCGGTAGGAGCCGCAGCTATGGCGCAGGACTCGTCGTCAAGCACCGTAGTGCGCCGCGGAGGAGCAGACCGCAACCGCAAGGAGCAGGCACAGCCGGGAGTGACGGAACGCATGCAGAAATTTTATGAGGAATCGCCCAAAAGCGATGCCGACATGCAGTGGATGCGCGTTATTTACCGCGAACTTGACCTCAACAAGCCCAAGAACGCATCGCTATACTACCCTGAAGATATAATTGACGGAGATAAAAACCTGTTCCGCATCATCATGGAACAGCTTGCCGACAACCGCATCGCAGCCTACGAATACCTTGACGGACGCGAGATATTCACCGACCAGTACAAACTCAACGTCGGCGACATGCTCGACCGTTTCCATATATATCACACGGCAGCCAAAGGCTCTACCGAAAAAAATCCACGATATGTAATAGAGGAGGTCGATGTCCCCACCAACGAGGTGCAGTCATACTACATACTCGAACGATGGGAATTCGACTCACGCTCCAACAATATGCACACACGCGTGGAGGCGATATGCCCCGTACTGCACCGTTCGGGTGACTTCGGAGGCGATGCAATGAAATATCCCATGTTCTGGGTCAGGATGGACGCGCTGCGCCCCTACCTGTCGCAGCAGTATATATTTATCGACGACGACAACAACCTGCCCAAATACACTCTCGACGATTTCTTCGCCATGAACATGTATGACGGCGACATATACAAGACCCGCAATCTGCGCAACCAGTCGATGATGCAGATGTATCCCGACCCCGACGACCTGCAACGCGCACGCGACAGCATACAGAACCGTCTTGACTCATTCGACAAGAAACTGTGGGTGCCGTCGCGCGAAGAGGTCATCGCTGCGCGTGAGGCACGTGAGGCACGCGAGGCAGCAGCCACCGGCGACTCGATTGTCATACCCGACCGCGACACAAAAGCCAAATCGGCACGTTCGGCACGAGCCCGCAAGGCGCCTAAAAAGAAAGAGCCTAAATCAATCAAGAGCAAAAACAACACAAGCAACTCGGCAGTGCGTTCGGTGCGCCGCCGCAAATAAGGATATATTAGCATAAGCCTACGGGGCACGACACAGAGTGAAGTCGTGCCCCGTAGGTCGTTTAAAAACGGCAGCGCGACCACCCTCCCGGGCATAGCATTCCCTTGCGCAAAAATACAGTCAGTGTGCAAAAGGTTAAGGTTGTGTTAAAGAACATGTTTTTCAGATTTTTTTATTATTTTTGCATTGGAAACAATATTCAGAAACTATTTCTACTATCAATAAATCATCATGGCAAAGATTCACGGAGCCGTAGTAATTGAGGAGGAGCGCTGCAAAGGGTGCGACCTGTGTGTAGTCGCATGTCCGACCAATGTATTGTTGCTCAAAGACAAAGAAGTCAACGACCGCGGCTATCATTATGCCTACATGGCACAGCCACAGGCCTGCATAGGCTGCTCAGCCTGCGCCACAGTCTGCCCCGACGCCTGTATAGAAGTATATAGAGTGGTCGAGAAATAATCTAAAAACGACATAAATTATGAATGAAGATATAAGACTGATGAAGGGAAACGAGGCGATAGCCCACGCCGCCATACGCTACGGCATCGACGGCTATTTCGGCTATCCCATCACTCCGCAGTCAGAAGTGCTCGAGACTCTGGAGGCGCTCATGCCGTGGGAAACGACCGGTATGGTCGTGCTGCAGGCTGAAAGCGAGATTTCATCCATCAACATGGTATACGGAGGCGCTGCAATGGGCAAAGCGGTGATGACATCATCGTCGAGTCCCGGCGTATCGCTGATGCAGGAGGGTATATCATATCTTGCAGCATCGGAGCTTCCGGCGCTGATTGTAAACGTGATGCGCGGAGGCCCGGGCCTTGGTACAATACATCCGTCGCAGAGCGATTATTTCCAGGCTACCAAAGGTGGCGGACACGGCGACTACCGCCTGATTGTGCTTGCTCCGTCGTCGGTGCAGGAGATGGCCGACTTTGTAGGTCTCGGCATGGATCTGGCATTCAAATACCGAAATCCGGCCATGATACTGGCCGACGGAGTGGTCGGACAGATGATGGAGAAAGTAGTGCTCCCCGAGCAGCGTCCGCGCCGCACGGCCGAAGAGATACGGCGCCAGTGCCCGTGGGCACTTACCGGCAAGACTCCCGACCGCAAACGCAATGTAGTCACCTCGCTGGAGCTCGACTCCGCAATCATGGAGAAGAACAACGAGCGCTTCCAGCGTACATATAAAGAGATTGAAGCCAATGAAGTAAGATACCAGGGCTATCATCTCGACGACGCCGAATACCTGATTGTGGCTTTCGGCTCGATGGCACGAATATGTCTCAAGGCGGTTGAGGAAGCCCGCAAATGCGGCGTTAAAATCGGGCTGTTGCGTCCGATAACACTCTGGCCGTTCCCCTCGGAGGCTATAGAGAAAGCATCCGCGAATGTCAAAGGAATACTTGTGGCCGAGCTTAATGCCGGCCAGATGATTGAAGACGTACGTCTTGCCGTACATGACAAAGTGCGTGCCGAACATTTCGGACGCATGGGCGGCATAGTGCCCAATCCGGCCGAAGTGCTCGCTGCGTTCACCGATAAGTTCGGTGTGAAATTCAACAATCAAACCGTATAAGACATGGAATTATCTCAAATCATAAATCCGGCCAACAAGGTATACAGCCGTCCGGCACTGCTTGACGACAACACCATGCACTACTGCCCCGGCTGCAGCCACGGCGTGGTGCACAAAATCATTGCTGAAATCATCGAGGAAGCCGGTCTTCAGGAAAAGACCATCGGCGTCGCACCGGTAGGTTGCGCCGTCTTCGCATACAACTATATCGATGTCGACTGGGTGGAAGCCGCCCACGGACGCGCTCCCGCACTCGCCACTGCGATAAAGCGACTTGACCCTGAGAAACTCGTATTCACCTACCAGGGCGACGGAGACCTCGCAGCAATAGGTACGGCCGAAACTATACATGCGGCCAACCGCGGCGAGAACATCGTGATAATTTTCATCAACAACGCGATATACGGCATGACCGGCGGACAGATGGCGCCCACCACACTCGAAGGGCAAAAGACTGCCACAACACCCTACGGCCGCCGCGTCGACCTCAACGGATATCCTCTGGCTATTTCCGACCTCCTCGCACGTCTCGACGGCACATGTTATGTCACCCGTCAGGCTGTGCACACCGCTGCAGCCGTACGTAAAGCCAAGGCTTCGATAAAGAAAGCGTTCAAAAACTCTCTCGAAGGCAAGGGAACCTCGGTTGTCGAAATCGTGGGAACATGTTCGTCAGGTTGGAAAATGACTCCCGACGCATCCAACAAATGGATGGAGCAGCACATGTTTGAGAAATATCCTCTCGGCGACCTCAAGGACGCCGGAGAAATAAAACCGATATCAAAATGAAGGAAGAAATAGTAATAGCCGGTTTTGGCGGACAGGGTGTATTGTCGATGGGCAAAATCCTTGCCTACGCGGCACTGATGAATAATCTGGAAGTGACATGGATGCCGTCGTACGGACCCGAGCAGCGCGGCGGCACGGCCAACGTGACAGTCATTATCAGCGACGAGGAGATTTCATCGCCGATAGTCGACACTTACGACACTGCCGTGATACTCAACCAGCAGAGCCTCGACAAATTTGAAAGCCATATAAAACCGGGAGGGACATTGATTTATGACCCCTACGGCATCCACCGCAATCCCTCGCGCACCGACATCACAATCGTGAAAGTCAACGCCATGGACGCTTCGATAGAACTTGGCAATGCAAAAGGCTACAACATGATACTGCTCGGCGCCCTTCTCAAGCTGAAACCAATCGTATCGCTTGAAGATGTGCTGCGCGGACTTAAAAAAGCCCTGCCCGAGCGTCACCACCATCTCATCCCCGCCAACGAGCAGGCCATACTCAAAGGCATGAGCCTCGTATAGCGCCAACCGCCCGCCTGCCTATCCTCTCATCCCGACCAATCATTTTTAACCACTACGGATTTATAACCGCCCGACAACCGACATCCGCTACACAGCGGGCCGGCCTCGGCGGTCATGGCAATCCGGCTTCAGCACATATAAGCCGCTATTAAATGAAGGACTTTTTCAAAATACTGCGCCGTTTCGTTCCGCCATATAAGAAGTATCTTATACTAAACATATTTTTCAACTTACTGGCGGCATTTCTAACTCTGTTCTCATTCGCTCTTGTGATTCCGATACTTGAAATGCTGTTTCAGGTCAAGGAAGCCCACTACGAGTATATGGCACTTGGCACAGGCACGCTGAAAGATGTGGTTGTCAACAATTTCTACTACTACGTGCAGCAGGCAATCGCCGACATGGGACAGTCGACCACCCTTGCAATCCTGGCCGTACTGCTCGTGCTGATGACGTTGCTCAAGACCGGCGTCACCTATCTGAGCTCCTACTGCATAATACCGATGCGTTCGGGCATCGTGCGCGACATCCGCAACTATGTCTACGACAAGATAGTACGACTGCCGATATCATTCTTCACGTCAGAACGGAAAGGCGACGTGATGGCGCGAATGAGCGGCGACGTGGCCGAAATCGAAAGCTCGATTATGGCCTCGATCGACATGTTTTTCAAAAACCCGATCATGATTATAGTGTGTCTTTTCACTATGTGCATGATATCGTGGCAACTGACCGTATTCGTACTCATACTCCTCCCCATTGCCGGCACCATCATGGGCAAGGTTGGCAAAAAGCTCAAACGCAAGTCGCTCGAGAGCCAGAACCAGTGGGGTGTGCTGATGTCGAACATCGAGGAGACGCTCGGCGGACTGCGCATCATCAAGGCATTCAACGCCGAAGATAAAGTCAGAAACCGGTTTCACCGCGAGAATCAGGAACTTTATTCGCTAAGCAACAAAGTGGCCCGCCGCCAGGCCCTCGCCCACCCCATGAGCGAATTTCTCGGCACCACGGCAATTGCCATTGTGCTCTGGTTCGGCGGCACACTGATACTCAGCGGAGCATCGTCGATGAGCGCGTCATCATTCATCTACTATCTGGTGATATTCTACAACATCATCAATCCGGCCAAAGAGTTGTCAAAGGCCATGTATTCGATACAGAAAGGACTGGCATCGATGGAACGCGTCGACAAAATCCTTTCGGCCGACAACCCGATAAAAGACCCTGCAAAACCGACAGAAATAAAGCACCTCAAAGGCAACGTCAGCTATAAGAACGTAAGCTTCAGCTACGGCAGCAACGAAGTCATCCACAATATCGACCTCGACATACCGGCCGGAGCCACGGTAGCGCTCGTGGGACAGTCAGGCTCAGGCAAGTCGACGCTTGCCGACCTGCTGCCACGTTTCTACGACGTGCAGCACGGCAAGATAACAGTCGACGGCGTCGACATCCGCGACATGCGTGTCCACGACCTCCGTTCGTTCATGGGCAATGTCAACCAGGAGGCCATACTTTTCAACGACTCGTTCTACAACAACATAACATTCGGCGTCGAGAACGCCACAATGGAGCAGGTGGTGGAAGCCGCCAAAATTGCCAACGCCCACGAGTTCATCGCCGAATCGGAACAAGGTTACGACACCAACATTGGCGACCGCGGCTGCCGCCTGTCGGGAGGACAGCGCCAGCGCCTATCCATCGCCCGCGCCATACTTAAAAATCCGCCGATGCTCATTCTCGACGAAGCTACTTCCGCACTCGACTCCGAGAGCGAGAAGGTGGTGCAGGAAGCCCTCGACCGACTGATGAAAGACCGCACGACACTCGTCATTGCGCACCGTCTGTCGACAATACGCAACGCCGACCTCATTTGCGTGCTCCATGAAGGACGCATCGTCGAACGCGGCACACACGACGAACTGCTTGCCCTCAACGGCTACTACCGCCGTCTCGTCGACATGCAGAAATTCTAAAAGAGCGTCTGAATTTAACAACCCGTATTAACCAATAAGTAACTGTTTAAAATTATTTTATACCAACCATTCTCATTATTTTGAACAGTTATTTAAAAGAGAATGAGAGAAAATACGCTCTAAACCTTCAACCGCGCCAAATCAATTTTGTCTTTGTCAGCGTTATATTTTCAATATATAACTTGACAGGACTATGATTGATACAATAGTTGGAATATTGAGGGATTATCCGACAATCGCACTGTTTCTGACCGTCGGAGCAGGATTTCTAATCGGCAAAATACGCATAGGCAACTTCTCCATCGGGAGCGTGACAGCCGTATTGCTCGTAGGAGTCGCGGTCGGACAGCTCGATATCCCGATGTCAGGTCCTATAAAAATGTTCTTCTTCATGCTGTTCCTGTTCTCAATCGGCTATAGCGTGGGGCCCGATTTCTTCAAATCGCTGCGCGGGCAGGGCGCCCGGCAGGCATTGTTCGCCGTGCTGATGAGCTGCACATGTTTCGGCACCACATTGCTGATTGCAAATATAATGGGATATTCCAAGGGGGAGAGCGTGGGATTGTTCTCCGGCTCACAGACATGCTCGGCTCTTCTTGGCGTAGGGAGCGAGGTCATATCGCGGCTCGACCTGCCGGACGATGTCAAAAACGAGCAACTCAACATCATTCCCGTCTGCTACGCTGTCACATACATATTCGGCACACTCGGCACGGTCATCATGCTCGGCAATATCGGCCCGCGCCTGCTCGGGGGCCTGGCCAAAGTGAAGCAACAGACCGCGCAGCTTGAACACATGCTCAACAATACCGGCAATTCCGCAAAAGACCCCGCATGCATCGTGGCGCTCCGCGCCGTGGCATACCGTGTCTACACTGCCGACTCCCCCTTTTTCGACACTCCACGCACTGTAAAACAGGTCGAGCAATACCTTCGCGAACATCAGCGCGAAGTATACATCGACCGCCTCCGTCACGGCGATGACATCTTCGCACCGCGTTTCGACGCCACCATTGCCAAAGGCGACCACATCGTAGTGTGCGGTCGGCGCGAAGCCATCATCGGCATCGACAGCTTTATAGGAACAGAAAGCGATGACCCGACGCTGCTGTCATATAATCTCGACCGCGTAGGCATAGTAGTGACGAAAAAGGAATTTATCGGAAAACCGATAACAACCATCCGGCGCAACAAGTATATGCGCGGCGTGGTCATACGCGATGCCGTACGCAACGGCGAGTTCATCGACATCACCCTTGACACCGCATTCCGCCGCGGCGACCGCATCACTGTAGTCGGACAGCCGCAGCGTGTCAAGGCTGCCGGCCCCCACATAGGGCATATCGACCGTCCGAGCGTGACGAGCGACCTGATGTTCGTAGGGCTTGCTATAGCAATCGGCGGCATACTCGGAGCAATGAGTATCTGGATCGGCGGAGTCCCCGTAAGCCTCGGCACAAGCGGCGGCGCATTGATGGCAGGACTCGTGTTCGGATGGCTTCGCGCATTCCGGCCAACATTCGGCCACATATCGCCAGGCGCGTTATGGATTATGAACAATCTCGGCCTTAACGTATTTATCGCCGTAATCGGTATCGAAGCCGCTCCGACATTCATTGCAGGAATAAAGTCAGTGGGACCGATGCTGCTTGTGGCCGGAGCTGTAGGCACCACCATTCCGCTTCTGGTTGGGATATGGCTCGGGCGCAAGGTCTTCAAATTCAATCCGGCCATCACACTTGGCTGTTGCGCCGGCACCCGCACATGCACCGCATCGCTCGGCGCCGTGCAGAACGCCTTGGGCAGCACTCTGCCGGCCATCGGCTATGCCGTCACTTACGCCGTAAGCAATATTCTTCTTGTGATTTGGGGACTACTGACCGTCATGCTCGTCTGACGACCGCGGCCTCACCGTCATCGCCGTAGCCTCATAAAGCATATAAAGCGGCACAAACACCACAAAGAGCGTGAACGGGTCGCCAGTTGGCGTGATAAGGGCAGCGAGCACAAGCAAAGCCACAATCGCATGCCGGCGGTACTTGCCGAAGAAATCGCGCGTAATCAACCCCATCCTGCCAAGGAGCCAACCGAGCAGCGGCAGCTCGAACACCACACCCATCACAAGGATAATAACTGTAAAATTATCCATATAGGAGTCTATCGTGATGGTGTTCGGAATGATATCGCTCAGCTGGTATGTCGCCAGAAATCTCAGTGTCAGCGGAAATATAAGAAAATAACCGACTGCGACACCGAGATAGAACATCACATTGCCCGCCACAAAGGCTCTTACGGCATGCTCCCGTTCCCGCGGATACAGTCCGGGGCGCACGAATCCCCACAGCATATATATCACCACCGGAAAACCTACGACAAGCGCCAGCTCGAACGATGTCGACAGATGTATCGACAACTGGGAGGCCAGCCGGGTATTTATCAGCGACATCTCGAATGGCTCTTCTGCCGTCCCCGCTATCGCGTCAAACAGCCTGTAGAGCGGGAAATCGCCATGGCACGGCGCCAATATGACGGCATCGAATATCTGCGGCATAAACACAAAAAACGCTACCGACAGCACCACTATCAGTGCCCCGATACGAAACAGCACTCCCCGAAGCGCATCAAAATGCGCCCAGAAAGGCATCGAATTGCTATTGTCAGCCGCCACAGACGTTAATTCATGAACAGCACCACAAGCTCCTGAGTCATGAAACGACTCCAGTTCCTGCCCGCGATATAGCGCCGGCGTCACAGCCCGGGGTGCTCAGTTATTACTTATCGTTCTTCGAAGCGCCTTTTGACTGATTGTCATCAATCTCGTCGGCCACATCATTGAGCCCCGCCTTGAAGCTCTTGATGCCCTTGCCCATCGAACGCATGAGTTCCGGTATTTTTTTCCCGCCGAAAAGCAACAGTATCACCACAAGTATTATTATCCATTCCCAACCGCGCAGGTTGCCAAGAAAAGCTGTAATCATCAGTGTATCGTATAAATAAATTAACTATTTCGCAAAAATACTAAATTTTCACAATCCGGCAATTACCGAAATTCGGCATTATCACGGATTGAGCAGGTCGGGATTGTAATAATCAAACACATCGCGCGCAAGTTCGAGAGCATGCCGGGCTCCGCTGTCGGGATTGATTGACACTGCCGTCTCGAAGTCGGTCACCGCCGAAGCATAATTCTGCATGCGCCACGACAGCTTGCCTCTTACAAAGTAAGCCTCGTCATCGCCTGAGTTTTCATGCAGATACAGATTGATTTGCGAAGTGGCTTCGGCAAAACGATTTTCGTCAATTAATTGTTGTATATTTGGTAATGATGTCATCAAGTATTAATTTTACACGAAAATACAAAAAGTTCAACTATTATGCCAAGGTTTTTTAGTTTTCTAACATTATTTATAGCATTATCAGCATATTCGGCAAAAGGCGCCGACCCGACCGCCACCGATTATTCCTTCGAACAGTGCAAAGGCTCGTGGCTCCCCTATCCGGCTCCCACCGAAGCCATCGAGACTCCCGACTCGCTGACCGCCGTATTCATCAACCATGTCGGACGCCACGGCGCCCGATTCCCGTCGACCCCCAACTCCACCTACGCACTGCGCCGTGCCCTTGAACGAGCCGACTCCCTCGGCACAATCACCCCTGCCGGCAAGCGGTTGCTCGGACTGACCGACTACGTGGCACAGCGGGCGCACAACTACTGGGGCGCGCTCGACTCCCTCGGCATGGCCGAACAGCGCGGCATAGCCTCGCGCATGTTCATCAACTATCCCGAACTGTTCATCAACGGCAACGTCTCTGCCATTTCATCCTATTCGCCGCGCTGCGTCATGTCGATGTACTCATTCACCCACCAGCTCGACCGACTTAACAACAAAGTCGAAATCATCACATCGGCCGGACGCCAGAACTCGCAGCTGATGCGCCCCTTCGACCTCAACAAGGATTATCTCGACTTCATGCGCTCAAAGGTGTGGGAAACGCCGTGGAGCGACTACGCCGACACACGCATCACAGCTGCACCGTTGCGACGCGTGCTCGGAAAGGACTATCCGCTCACTCTATCCGAGACACGCAGCCTCGCCATCGACGAATATCATTTTCTCGGCGGACTCTCGGCCATGAGCATCGATGTCGACCTCAGCGAATTTCTTTCCATTGACGAAATCAACGCAATGTGGAGCGTTTACAACCTCCGCCAGTATCTGCAGCGCACGGCTTCCGTTCTATCATCCGTACCTGCCGACATAGCGTCACCTCTTGTCCTCGACCTCATACGCACCACCGACGAGGCTGTCGCCGGAAATTCCGACGCGACAGTGCGTCTGCGTTTCGGCCATGCCGAGACTCTGCTGCCGCTCTTCTCCCTGCTCAGACTGCGCGGTGCCTACTATCTGACCAACTACTACGACACCGTGGGACAGCATTTCAAGAACTTCGCCATCGTGCCTATGGCGGCCAACCTGCAGATGGTGCTGTTCAAATCGCAGCGCGGACGATACTACGTGCGCTTCGACCTCAATGAGCACCCTATACCGCTGATGCCCAACGACGAACGCATCTATATCCCCTGGAGCGAGGCCCGCGACTACATGGTACGCTGCCTGCCTCTCTACGAACAACCCTGACAACAGAACTTTTTCACCTCCCCGGCGTTATATTGACATGAGAGGGAATTTACTTTTAATCGTTTCTGCTGTGGCAGCCTTTCACGTTTCGGCTGCCAACAGCTTTTCTGAAGAAAGCGGCAATCAGACGCTTGACTCATCCGGACGCATATCAACCGTTGGCGAACTTCAGCAGCGTCTGGGCGCAATGCAGCGGTATGTGGCCTCGGCCGACTACAGCGTGCTTCTTCCGCAGGCTGAAAAAGAGATTGTCTACAACATCAGTCTTCAGTCAGCCGCCCCGGCCGACACGCTTGCTCCATGCCAATACCTGATATCATGGGAAGTAGCCACTCCCTCGGGAAAATCATCAGGCTTCAACTCCTATGCTGACGGCAACCATTTCAGATACTCCGACGAGCGTCTGCAGGAATACCATTTCAACAGCGACTCCGTTCCGTTCCTCACCGGACGCGGAGGCGTGCAGCGCAATGCTCGCTTCGCCAACCTTCTTCCGGCATTCATCGCCGATGAAATCGGGCGCATCGCTTCCGACTCAACTTTTACCTACACCTTCAATCCCGATGCATCGTATGCAGGCAAAGATGTGGTCCGCATCGATGCCGAAGAGACAGTAAAAGGCTACACCGCACGCTCTATGTCATTCATTTTCGACGCCCGGTCGGGTGCTCCTGTCAGCATATATATTGAAAGCAACCCCGGCGCGATATCCGAGCAATCCGTATCCGTCAGTTACGGTCTCCCGCTTGGCTCTCCGGTCAGCGACTTCTCGGAAACGACTTTGATTGGCCTATATCCAGAAATCTTCGAACGCTTCCGCCAAGGAAATTTCAGGCTTGAAAACCTGCCCGGCACTGCAATGCCACAGTTCTCGATCCCGACTCCGACCGGTGAGCGCTACACTTATAACCGGGGGGACAAATTCGCACGCCCCACTGTCATAGCCGTCATCGACCCCGATGTCGCCTCGGCGTCATCCAGCGTAGACGCCATCCGCAATGCCATCGAAGCAATGCCGTCGGCAACAGATATCATCTGGGCCGTCAGATCGCGCCATATCGACACCATCGAACGACTTCTCGGATACGGCCTGAAGGAGGGCGAGACCATATTGGCCGGAGCAAATTCCTTGATACGCGATTGCGGCATCACAGCTTTCCCCGCCATTATTTTCGTCAACACCGACGGCATCATCAAATCCGTACATATCGGAGCCAACAAAAATCTTACCGAGATTGTTATGCAGAAGGTAGCGTTATTGTAACCTTCCGCTCTATAATTGACAGAATAAAAGATATAATATTATGGAAACTGTTTTTTTCAAAGGCACACCATGTCACACCTATGGCTCCATGCCATGCGCCGGAGAGAAGGCGCCATGCTTCACGCTCGTTGACCCGGATATGAAAGAATTGCGATGCTCCGACTATCGCGGCAAACGCGTAGTACTCAACATCTTCCCGTCGCTCGACACTCCGGTATGCGCTGCTTCCGTTCGACGTTTCAATGAACTTGCCGCATCTCTCGACAATACGTCGGTGCTATGTGTGTCGATGGACCTCCCGTTTGCATCCAAACGTTTCTGCACAATCGAAGGCATCGAAGGTGTCACCGCTGCATCTGCATTCCGTTCGCCTATGTTCTGCGAGAAATACGGACTCGAAATCGTCGACGGTCCACTTGCCGGCCTGCTCGCCAGAGCTGTCATCATCCTTGACGAAGACCGCAATGTCATCTATTCCCAGCTCGTGGAAGAGATAACCGATGAGCCCGACTACGATGCTGCCGTATCGGTCCTCAAAGGCAAATAATCGCACATAGCAACCAAACGGAATGTAGGTGTCGCAGAACTGGCCTTACAGCTCTCGGCTAAAAACCACGGCTACTACGCTACTGTTTATCAGCATCTTTGCATAGTAGCCGCGGTTTTTAGCCGAGGAAAGTTTAGTCGTAGCATTGCTCTTTGCTACAAAAAGAACTGATTGATTATATCGGCTATAGCACGGGCGTCAGCCTCTGACGTACAGTTCGACACAGGGAGCGACAGCACGCTCTCCCCTATAGCATCGGCTATCGCAAGCGCGTTGCCTGCCGTTCCGTAGTCCACACCCTGCATGCAAGGCTGACGGTGCGGTGGCACTGCATAATGTATGTCGGTCGCTACCCCGGCTTCTGCAAGATACTTCTGCAGGCGATCGCGGCCGGCGCATCTCACCACATACTGGTGCCATACCATGTCATTGCCCGCAATTGCCGGTTTTACAATCCGCGTGTTGTTGATATGAGCTTCATATATTCCGGCAATTTCGCGACGGTGGCTGTTCTCTCGCTCCAGATAAGGAAGCTTGACGTTAAGCACTGCTGCCTGTATGGGGTCAAGGCGGCAGTTCGCCCCCAGAGAGATATTATGATAACGGTAATCGCTGCCGTAATTCGACAAAGCCCTTACCCTGCGGGCGAGGTCGGCATCGTGCGTTACCACAGCTCCCGCATCGCCCATCGCACCGAGATTTTTGGTCGGATAGAACGAGAATGCTCCCGCATCGCCGAGACTCCCTGTTGCATGCGTGCCGTGCAATCCTGCGGTCAGAGCTCTTGCGCCGATTGCCTGGGCATTATCCTCTATGACAAGCAGTTTATGGCGCTCGGCAAAACTTTTAAGCCTATCGTCCCAGCACACACGGCCATAAAGATGCACAGGCATGATGGCTCGCGTACGTGGCGTCAGCGCCTCCTCAAGCCTTGAAGTGTCGAGATTGAGAGTCGCCATGTCGGCCGGAACAAGCACCGGTCTGAGTCCGGCATCGATTATTGCCAGCACTGAAGCTATATATGTATTTGCCGCCACAATCACCTCGTCTCCGGCCGTCAGGTCTCCCCTCTCTACCCATGCCCTGAGTATCAGCCTGAGCGCATCGAGGCCGTTGCTGACACCGATTGCATACGGGGCGCCGGTAAGCTCTTTGAGCCCCTCCTCCAGCCGTGCGCATTCCTCTCCGCCTACATACCGTCCCGACTCAATGACCCGCACCACGGCTTCTTCTATTTCTGCCATATACGGGGCATTGATTTTGCCGAGGTCAAGAAATGTATATTTCAGTGGAACTTTCATTGTGGTTTGCAGTATAATTCCCTGTATCGCGACATCGAACGGCAGTAATCATCTTCCGAATAAAGCTCTGATGTGAGCACAAGGCTCACCGAGCCCGATGAAAAATTGTCGAGCGAACGCCAGATGCCGTTGGGTATGTACAATGCCTTGTAGGGTCGGTTGAGCGAGAATTTGCGCACATCGACACCGTCGGTCAGTGTCACGTCAAACGATCCTGAAGCGGCGACAATAAACTCATGAGCCTTGAAATGCGAATGCCCTCCACGCTCCGAATCGCCCGGCACATCATAAAGATAAAACACCCGCTTCACGGGGAACAGGTTGTCGGCGTTGTCGACCACGGTAAGCGAACCGTTAGGATGGCAGATACGCGACAGTTCAACTATACGGCAGTCGTCAAGACTGTTGCGACGGCTGAAATCATAATCCCATACCGACGCGCTTGGCTGCTTGACCACAGAGCGGGTGCCGGCTTTGAGTTCTTCGAGCCACAAATCCCTGTCGCGCACGTAGTCGCGTTCGTCATAATTGGTCGACGACAATACGAGAGCCACCGAGTTAGTGGAAAAATTGTCGATACGCCTCCACGTCATCGGCGGAACAAAAAGTCCGTAGAACGACCGTCCGAGCTGTATGCGCCGCTCACCGTCACCACTGTCGACGACCACATCAAACGAGCCCGAAAGTGCCACGATAAGCTCCGAAGCTGTACGGAATGCATGGCCGTGACGCTCCTCGCCACCCGGCACATCGTAAATCCAATATGACCGCCGTATGTCAAACGGCACCTGCGAGCCATTCTGAATGAAAGTCAGATTGCCACGCGGGTCAAGGATTTTCGGGAGCGACAGCAGTTGCGGTTTCATGAGCAGCATCGTGCGATAACGTGATTTGAGCGGTTCCATGACGGGAGTCAGTATGCTTTATTCTTCTATGCCTTTGTCGGCAAGTGCTATAAGATATGCGCCATAGTCATTCTTGGCCATAGGTGCGGCTATCTCCCGGAGTTTGTCTGCATTGATAAACCCGCGGCGGAATGCAATTTCCTCAAGCGATGCCACATAAAATCCCTGCCGCTTCTGTATCGCCTCGATAAATCCCGAAGCCTCCATCAGAGAGTCGATTGTGCCGGTATCAAGCCAGGCGAATCCGCGACCGAAACACTTCACGTTCAGACGCCCGGCCTGCAGATAGGCATCATTGACCGATGTTATCTCAAGCTCCCCGCGTGCCGACGGCTTCACATTCGCAGCGATATCCACCACATCGTTGGGATAGAAGTACAAGCCCACAACTGCCAGATTGCTCTTGGGCTTAAGCGGCTTCTCCTCTATCGAAGTGGCATGTCCGGTTTCGTCGAGCGTGACAACCCCGTAACGGTTGGGGTCTTTTACCTGATAGGCGAACACCGTGGCTTCATTCTTACCCTCAGCTATCGCAAGGGCGTCGCGCAGCAGGCCGGTAAACCCTTGGCCGTAGAAGATATTGTCGCCGAGCACAAGGCATACGCTGTCGTCGCCGATAAACTCGCGTCCGATGATAAACGCCTGAGCCAGGCCTTCGGGCTTGGGCTGCACTGCATACGAGAATTTGACACCGAGGTCCTCGCCCGTTCCGAGCAGACGGCGGAACATAGGCAAATCGTCAGGCGTCGAGATTATAAGTATTTCTTTTATTCCGGCCAGCATAAGCACCGACACCGGATAATATATCATCGGCTTGTCATATACGGGTATCAGCTGTTTCGACACACCCTTTGTAATCGGATAAAGTCTTGTTCCTGAACCTCCCGCTAATACTATTCCTTTCATAATCAATTTATTATGGTTATCTGCCTTTATACATCAACTCGTAATATTTCTGATAGTCACCCGACACTACATCGGCCACCCACTGCTGGTTGTCAAGATACCATTTCAATGTCTTGCGTATTCCATCCACAAACGGGGTCTCGGGATACCAGCCCAATTCGGTGGCTATCTTAGTGGGGTCGATTGCATAACGCATGTCGTGGCCGGGACGGTCGGCGACATATGTGATAAGCTCCTCGTTGATTTCCTCGGGTGCGATAGCGAAAATACTGCGGTAGGCGGGCTCTTCCTCAAGCATCTCTCGCACCAGACGCAATATTGTCTTTACGATATTGATATTGCTCTCCTCGTTGAAACCGCCGATATTGTAGACTTCTCCGATACGGCCTTTGCGGAGCACCATGTCGATACCCTTTGCGTGGTCGGCGACATAGAGCCAGTCACGCACGTTTTCGCCCTTGCCGTATACCGGAAGTTTCTTCCCCTCGGTGATGTTTTTTATAATCAGCGGTATCAGCTTCTCGGGGAAGTGATACGGACCGTAGTTGTTGGAGCAACGTGTGATATTGACAGGCATTCCGTATGTCTCGTGATATGCCATTGTAAGCATGTCTGCGGCAGTCTTTGACGCCGAATAGGGCGAACGGGGAGCAAGCGGGGTATCCTCGGTGAAATACTTGTCGCCGAACGTTTTCAGGTCGCTGCGGCCTTCAACCACTCGCGCCACATCTTCGCTCAGATGAAGTTCGCGTGCCTCTTCATAATTTTTCTCAAGCGAGCCGTATACCTCATCGGTCGATATCTGGAGAAATTTCTTTCCTTCGCGGTATTTGGGATTTCCCTGCTCGTCCTTACCCTCATACCATGCCTTGCGTGCGCAGTCAAGCATATTCTGCG
This sequence comes from uncultured Muribaculaceae bacterium, assembly GCA_947174635.1. Lineage (GTDB taxonomy): Bacteria > Bacteroidota > Bacteroidia > Bacteroidales > Muribaculaceae > JAGBWK01. The sequence goes on along the minus strand of CAMWJS010000001.1, from coordinate 88,598 downwards.
CGCCGAGGATATTGGTCTCAAGGAAGAGTCGCGGATTGGTAATCGAACGGTCGACATGGCTCTCGGCCGCGAAATTAACCACATAGTCAGGGTCATAATCAGCCATGATTTTTTCCACAAGCTCGCGGTCGCCGATATCACCCTTTACAAAATTGACATTATTCAGTTCAAGAAGTGGTTTGATTGTCATCAGATTGCCTGCATACGTGAGCACGTCAAGTATCAGTACATCGACTTCATCACCATGTGTTTTAATGAGATAATCTACAAAATTACTTCCAATAAAGCCGGCTCCTCCGGTAACTAAATACTTTTTCATCAATTGTTCTATTTTTTATTATCCACTAATCTATTTGTTTTTCTTGTCAGGATAACGGTGCCCGCTCCGCACATGCCTTGACGGCCGGGCTCCGCCTTTTATCTGTAAAGATACCGTTTTATCGAGCGTTTGGGTGTTTTCTCAAATTCATTAGGTATCAGTTGTATCTGTTCTATCCTCTCGTATGGCGCCACAATCTTGTTGAGATCCTGGCGTACATTTTCCATTATCGGACCCATATCACGGATTGTCAGCTTGTCGCGGTCCATCTGCTCGTAATCGGGATATACTATCGCCGACAGACCTTTGCCGCGTTCCACCACAAGGCTCTCGCTCACATAAGGCATGTTGTTGAGCTTCGACTCTATCTCCTCCGGATAGATATTCTGCCCGGTCGCAGAGAGTATCATGGTCTTGTATCTGCCTTTTATAAAGAGTGTGCCGTCAGGTTTGCGGACTCCCATATCTCCCGTGTGCAGCCATCCATCCTCGTCAAGCACGGCGGCGGTTGCGTCAGGATTTTTAAAATATCCTTTCATCACATTCTCCCCCTTGACACAGATTTCACCGGCGATATGCTCCTCATCGTCCGACAATACCTTCGACTGCATTATTCCGGGCAATGTCCGGCCGCACGACTCCGTCTCAAACTGCCTCCAGGGCGTATAGCTGATGAGCGGACCGCACTCGGTCATGCCGTAACCGACCGTAAACGGAAATTTTATACGGTGGAGAAATTCCTCCACCTCCTTGTTGAGCGGAGCGCCGCCCACTATGACTTCTTCAAATTCGCCTCCGAAGGCCTCCACCAGACGATTGCGTATCTTGCTGTAGATTGCCTTGTCGAGCAACGGTATCGCCAGTGCCCAGCGCATCGGCTGCTTGGTTATCATGGGCACTATCTGGTTCTTGTAGACCTTCTCAAGTATCAGGGGCACTGTCACTATCAGGTTGGGACGCACCTCACTGAATGCCTTGACAAGCAGCTTGGGCGACGGCAGGCGTCCGAACAGCGTGATATGCGACCCCACGGCAAGCGGAGTAAGCATGTCGAACGCACATCCGTAGGCATGCGCCAGCGGCAGGAACGACAATACCCGCGAACCCTGGTAATGCAGACGTGAATTGATTCCGAACACTACATTGCCGGCCAGATTGTTGAACGTCAGCATCACGCCTTTCGAAAATCCGGTCGTGCCCGATGTATAGTTCAGCACCGCCATCGCGTTCTTGTCTCTGACGGGATAAACCACATCATCCTTGCCAAATCCGTTGCGGTAACGCGATTTCAGCTTGCGGGTCAGGTTTTTAAGCACCTTTGATGGCAGGTTCTTCTGGTCTCCGCGCTCTGCCAGCACGCGACGGTTGTCAAGCGACAGCGCGGCCTTCAACGCCGGCAACTCCTCGAAATCGAGGTTCTCGAACACCGACTGGCTCACAAACAGAAGCATCGCCTCCGAATGGTTGATTATATGCTGAGCGTCCTGAGGATTGAAATCCTGAAGCACAGGCACTATGACGGCGCCATACGTGATGGTCGCGATAAACACGGTGACCCATGTCGTGGTATTACGGCCGCACAACGCGATTTTATCCCCCTCGCGCACCCCCTGGCTCTCGAAGAAAATATGCAGACGCGCTATTCTCTTAGCCATATCGCCGTACGTGATGGTCGACCCGCCGTCGCCATAATCGGTCAACGCGGGCAACGTCCAGTTCTCTTTAAAACTGTCGGCATATATCGCTGCCAAATCTTCCTTTATCATAATCCTATGCTGCCATTTCCGGTGTTTAACTCTATTTCCGTCTCGCCTGTGCGTCCCGGTTTCAATAACCGTGGACTACAGGAAATCCCGCATCCTCAAGCGCTTTCTTTATCAGCGCAATATGCTCCCGGTCGCGCGTCTCCATCTCCACGTGGAGCGAGCACGAATTGATATGGCTGGTCGCTTTTGTGCGTTCATGGGTCACCGATATGATGTTTCCGCCCGACTTGGCGATAATATCGCTCACCGCCGACAACTGGCCCGGCTTGTCATCAAGCTCGAGTGTCAGCATGCACATACGGCCGCCCATCATCATGCCTCGCGTTATCACGCGGTTGAGTATCGTCACATCGATATTTCCTCCCGAAACGAGGCATACCACCTTCTTTCCCTTGACAGGAAGCTTGTCGAACATCACCGCGGCCACAGGGGTTGCGCCCGCACCTTCGGCTATAAGTTTCTGCTTCTCGATAAGCGCGAGTATGGCGGCCGATATCTCGTCGTCGGTCACGGTCACTATCTCGTCGACATATTGCCGGCACATCTCGAACGTATTGACTCCCGGCTCTTTCACCGCGATACCGTCGGCGATTGTCGACACACTGTCCAGATGCACCGATTTGTTTTCAGCCAGCGAACGCTCCATCGACGGCGCGCCCGCAGCCTGTACGCCATACACCTTTATGTCCGGTCGCAACGTCTTGACGGCAAAAGCGATACCTGATATCAGTCCGCCACCGCCTACAGGCACGACGATTGCTTCTACTTCAGGCAACTCCTCGATGATTTCCAGTCCGATAGTACCCTGGCCTGCTATCACAAGCGGGTCGTCAAACGGATGTACGAACGTATATCCGAACTCTTCCTTGAGCTCTACGGCTTGGTTGTACGCGTCATCATACACGCCGGGAACAAGACACACCTCGGCGCCGAGACGTTTCGTAGCCTCGATTTTGGAGATAGGCGCTCCCTCAGGCAGGCATATCAGTGCCTTGATTCCGTTATGACGGGCACCGAGAGCCACTCCCTGCGCATGATTGCCGGCCGAACACGCTATCACACCGCGCTGCTTCTCCTCCTCCGACAGCTGCGATATCTTGTAATACGCCCCGCGAAGTTTGAACGAACCTGTATACTGCAGATTTTCCGGCTTGAGATAGACCGTACAATCTTTCGATAATTCCGTAGGCCCTATGATTTTAGGATGGCGGGCCACATCTTTCAGCACCTGCTGGGCCTTATATATCTCACTTATCTGTAAAGCTGACATTTTATTTGATTTTTAATTATGCAAATATACGCAAATTTACTATATGTCAACACAAAAATGCGCCAAATTCATACACTCCGCGAAGAATTTCAATTGAAACCTCCCGACAAAACAATCTCATCGGTTAGTTGCGCGTAAAATCAGAGGGAAACCCTCCCCCAGCCTCACCGGTGACGACGCTGCTACACTGTCAGCCACGGCCTTCGCCTCGGCAAGCGACGCCGTCGACACAACCGCCACATAATACAGCGGCTCGGCTGTCTCCACAATTATAGCACCGTCATATCCGCCCGCCGCCATGCGGTTGCGCATCGACTTGGCATGAAACAACTGCTTGAACTGCCCCGCCACCACACTGTAGCGCTTCAGCTGCCCGGCGTCAAACCCCGCCCCCTTGGCAGCCGTCACATATTCCGCCACCACGGCGACAGTATCGCCGTTCAGCACTATCTTCTCATCCTGACGCCGCTCCCTGACACGGTTGTAAATCGTACTTTCCACTCCGTCGTCCGATTTCTCCTTAGCCCTGTCATAGGCTTTCCTGTAATTCTCCTCATTCGTGCCGCAGCCCGCCATAACCATGACAACCGCACCACATGCCAATATCGATTTAAACAAATTCATATCTCGTATAATTAAAACAATTTGTAAGGCAGGTATTGCAAAACTATAATTAGCAGCACATTCCCTACAAGATGGCATATCAAATATGCAATATTTGGGAAGTTCTGCAACACCCTCCCAATACTGTTTACTTAAACTGAATGCGTGCATAACAGAACTTATGCCATGAGCGGGGGGTGTTGCAGAACTCCAAAACGTAGGGACGCACGGCTCGTGCGTCCGCAAAACAGCGCTGATTATCGCCTTTTACCGGACGCACGAGCCGTGCGTCCCTACATCGCAAACCGAAATTTTGGCGTTCTGCAACACCTTCCACATCCGAATGTCGCAACCGGTCAAATATCTCAATTACAACTCCCCACACAACCACCCGCCTCGTTTTTATGGAATAAAAACACACAAATATACAAAAAACCATCAGTCCGTGAAAACTGATGGTTTGAAAGGTGGTGGGCGCTGAGGGATTCGAACCCCCGACCCTCTGCTTGTAAGGCAGATGCTCTGAACCAGCTGAGCTAAGCGCCCCTTTCGCTGAATTGCGCTGCAAAGTTACGCATTATTTTTTATCCACCAAACTTTTTCGCTATTTTTTTTACTTTTTTCTCAAAAAAATTTCATCAGCGACTACAAACGCCCCCTAAATCTTCTTGATTACAGTAGCAATCCGTCCCGAGCCGACCCCCATGCGACGAGCCGAAAACAATCTTTCGTCACAACGGCTGCACGCATCGGCAACAAAAATCCTCCCCCTGCCTACGCCGCAACACTCAATCTGCCCGACAGCCACCCTGCGCAAATCGACATGAGGCTTCCCCGACGCGGCATCCACCGCACATACATCTGCGCCGAAACGCTCAGCGAAACGCCCGGCAAACTCTTCGCTCACCTCATAGCAGCCGCCACAAATGCACGGACCTATCGCCACCCTAATATCGGCCGCAGCTGCCCCAAGCTCAGTCATTGCCTCGACCGTAGCCGGTATTATACCGTCGTAAAGGCCGCGCCAGCCGCCATGCGCCACACCTATCACCCCATGCCTGCTGTCGTTGAATACAATAGGTAGGCAATCCGCCGTATTGACCACCAGCGCCACATCGTCACGGCAAGTGACCAGCGCGTCTGTATCTTCAACACACGGCACAATGTCGCCGACAACAGCCACATTCGACGAATGGGTCTGACGCGGAATTATAAGATTGCACACCGGCACACCGATACGGCAAGCCAGCTCCCTGCGGCAATCCGCCACATGCCCTGTATCGTCACCCGTATAATGGCAGACATTGAAACCGGCATACGGATTACTCCCGCCTTCATCCTGAATAATGCCGCGCATCGTACTGAACGCCAGCACACCATCGCCGGCATCAAGCTCCAGCACCTCCATCGGCTACGCCTTCTCCTCCGGTTTGTCATCTCCGGCGTCCGACACATCGTCATCGCCATATTCCCAGCCGATTTCATCCCAATCCTCCTCTTCGGGGAAATCGTCATCGGCCACAGGTGCCGGCTCGAATATAAAGTCATCCTCCTCCTGCACGCGATGCCGCACATCAAGCGGACGGTGCGTTATCGGCATCGTCTCTATGCGGTTGCTGTCATCCACGATTGCCGCCCAGAGCATATCCTTAAGCTCGGTCAGCCCCTGGCCGGTCACAGCCGAGATAAACACCGACGGAACCCCTTCGGGAAGCGTTTTCTCTATCTCCTCCATGAGTTCGTCGTCAAGCATGTCGCTCTTCGAGACGGCAAGCACCCTCGGTTTGTCGGCAAGCTGCGGATTGAACTGCTCCAGCTCATTGACAAGTATCTGATACTGGGCGGCGATGTCATCGGCATCGGCCGGAACCATAAACAGGAGCACCGCATTGCGCTCTATATGCCGCAGGAACCTCAACCCTAAACCTTTCCCCTCGCTGGCGCCCTCGATGATACCGGGAATGTCGGCCATGACAAACGAACGGCCTCCGCGATACCCCACGATACCCAGCTGTGGCTCCATTGTCGTGAACGGATAGTCGGCGATTTTCGGACGCGCCTCCGACAGTGCCGAAAGCAATGTCGATTTTCCGGCATTCGGAAATCCTACAAGACCCACATCTGCAAGAAGTTTCAACTCCATGATTATGCTCTTCTCGATTGCCGGCTCTCCGGGCTGGGCATAGCGCGGAGTGCGGTTGGTGGCCGACTTGAAATGCCAGTTGCCCAATCCGCCGCGGCCGCCGCGGAGCAGTTTCACCTCCTGTCCGTCGTCCGTGACCTCGCACAGGTATTCGCCGGTCTCGGCGTCAAACACCACAGTGCCGCAAGGCACCTTGATGACGACATCCTCGCCATCCTTACCGAAACTGCGGCCTCCCGAACCGCTCTCGCCGTTGCCGGCATACACATGCCGGCGGTAGCGCAACGGCAGCAATGTCCACATGTTGCGGTCTCCCTTGAGTATTATATGTCCTCCGCGGCCACCGTCGCCGCCGTCGGGTCCACCCTTCGGCACATATTTAGCGCGGTAGAAATGGCGCGAACCGGCGCCACCCTTGCCCGAGCGGCACAATATCTTTACATAATCAATAAAATTTGATTCTGGCATATCTTTCTGAATTTATAACAAATATATACAGGGTCAATCCCCACTGATATCAACAATCTCCGCCGCCGCGATGTTTTCCGCCATGATATTTCATGATATCGGCCGCATGACGGAAATCGGCCGGCGTACCCACATCTATCCACGTACCGTTAATCGGGAAATACACCACCTTGAGCCCGCGGGCCAGTGCGTCCTCTATCAGGTCGGTGGCATCATAACGGCGGTCCGACGGCACCACGGCTGCCACTGCTTTCGATATCATATAAATCCCGCCGTTGGCGTAAAGCGAATATGTCGGTTTTTCCTCAAGCGACGTCACGCGGCTCCCTTCGGTCGACATTATCGCGTATGGCACCGACACCGTGTACGGTATCGCGGCCACCGTTATATCAGCCTCCTCGCTGCAATGCCGCATATACATCTCGTCGAGCGAGATATCGGTAAGCAGGTCGGAATTCATCACCAGTATCGTGTCATTGCCGAGCATCGGCAATGCGTCGGCCAGCGCTCCAATCGTGCCTCGGGGCTGCTCCTCCCTGACTGTACGCACATTTATTCCGGCCACCGGCTTCGAGAAATGCTCGTCGAGCTGCTCGGCAAGATAGGCGGTGCTCACCACCACCTCGTCGACGCCCACTCGGGCAAGCGCCTCGATATTGTAGTCGATTATCGCCTTCCCTTCTATCTCAAGCAATGGCTTCGGTCTGGTCAGTGTCATCGGGCGCAGACGCTCACCTTTGCCTCCGGCCATAATCAGGGCACTGAGCGGCAACAGCGAACTGACCTTATGCAGATCCACGATACCTTCAAGGCGTCCGGCATCGTCAATCACCGGCAGCAGCCTTATCCCGGCGCTCCTGATATACCTGATAAAACCGACATCGACATTGCGGCGGTTTACCGAACGGAACGCCCTGTTCATCGCCCGGCCCACATTGTCGTCAAGCCCTACGCCCTTCAGCAGGGCACGCCTTATATCGCCGTCCGTGACAGTGCCCACCGGACGCTCGTTGCCATCCGTGACCACAAGAGTCATAGCGTCGCCCGACAGCCTGTCGAGCCCCTCTATCGCCTCTTTCACCGTGGCTCCTGATGATATTATATGTCGTTGAAACTTCTGCATGTGTGCAAAGTTACAATTTTTTTCTCCTTATTGGAAATTTATAGAGAGTGTTTGGTCTTAAACAGTTCTAAATTCACCAAGCAGATGCGACGCTATGAGCAGGTCGACGGGCGCATCGATGTCGACCGATCGCTCCGCCGGCATCACATACGGCACACGGCGGGGAAACGCCCCCATCGCCATTTTCCGTATACTCTCAGGCCTTATCACATACACTGCGCCGTTGTATTCGTATGCCGGGGGGACGTCCTGGCGGCGGGTGTAGAGGCCGTCGCCTTTGCTCACATGGAGATAACCGTCATCGTCAGTCTCGAAACAGTTGTAATACGGATTGGAACGGGCCTCCGCCACGCTCACCACCATATCGGCATCCGCCTCATCATAGAGCGCCATAGCCCCGGCGATATCCCCGGCTGTGCGCAGTGGCGATGTCGGCTGCAGCAGCACCACTGCGTCATACTCCCGACCCTGCCGGTCGGCCCAGTCCATGACATCGAGTATCACTTCGCGCGAACCGGCCGTATCCGTAGCCAGCGCGGCAGGGCGCATATAGGGCACATCGAGGCCGCACTGCCGGGCCGTTTCTGCTATCTCATCCGAGTCGGTCGAGAGTATCACCTGCTCGACATCAGCTATCTCGAGCGCCGCCTTTATGGTATAGTCAATCAACGGACGCCCGTTGAGCGGCACGATATTTTTTTTCGGTATGCCCTTGCTCCCTCCGCGGGCCGGGATTATAATCAACGGTTTCATATGTCATGGAATTTTTTTGGCAAAAGCTCTGATATGTCACAATTGGTCAGGCAGTCGGCAATCATCCCTGCCGTATCGTCATGCTGATAGGGATTGGGGGTGACACGCGCCCTGGCTGCAGCTTCGGGAGTGAGTGCCTCCGTGATTGCGGCATCGATTTCATCGGCCGAGTCTCCGCAGTGTATCACTGCCTCCGACGCTGTGCGCCCCTGCTGACGGATACCGATATTCACAACCGGAACTCCGGCCGACGGCACCTCCACCACGCCGCTCGACGAGTTGCCGACCACCGCACCCACATAATGCAATGCCGAGCGGTAGCGAAGCGCACCGAGCGACGGAACGGCAAGCACATCCTCGCCTCGACGGCTCCGATAGGCCGTTATCATGTCTATTATCTCGGCGCTGTTGGGGTCGTTGTTCGGATAAGTCAGTATCACCTTGCAGTCGGGATGACGGTCAAGCGCCTCAAGCAACGCCCCGAATCTCACCGCCGGCGACACCTTGTCATTCGTGGCCGGATGATAGGTGACAAGCAGAGTCCTTTCATCGGGCATGAAGCCGATCGACCGGGCCAGCTCTTCCCTCTCCATCACCGGCGCATGGTTCATGTTCCACACTCCGAGAGCGCCGGTATTGAGCACTTTGTCGGGCTGTTCGCCCATCGCAAGCAGTCGTTCGCGGTGGCGCTCGGTAGTGGCGAAGTGGAGCGACGACAGTTTGCTGATTGCATGGCGTATGTTGTCGTCGATTGCGCCCTGCGTGATTTCGCCCCCCGAGATATGGGCTATCGGTATATGGAGCATTGTCGCCGCCGATGCCACGGCAAGCATCTCGAACCTGTCGCCGAGCAGCAGCAGTATATCCGGTTTTATCTGACTGAGCGTACGTGCCATATCGGCGAGATGGCAGCCCATAGCCACTGCCGCGTCAGCCTCGCTGTCCGACGCATACGTCATCGGTATCAACGCCGCCGGCTCGAATCCGTCGTCGCGTATCTCGTTTACCGTCATCCCTCTCGACGCGTCAAGATGCATGTTGGTGGCAATGATGCTTAGCTTTACCCCGTCGCGGCGCCGCAGTTCGCAGGCCACAGGCGACAGCAGCCCCCAGTCGGCACGCGTGGAACTCACTATCGCTATATGCCTCGGTTTCTTCTCTATATCCATAAATTTACTATTTTCGCAATCATTCAGCAGTTTCGCTTCACAAATTTAATTGTTTTTTTACGTAATTTCCCATTATTTTAGTAATTTTGGCAGCGACATCAGTCAAAATCACATCTTTACAACTTTATCTAATGGCCCTTTTCCTGTTATCTCTTTCAATACTGATCGGCGGATATTTCCTGTATGGCTTTTTTGTCGAGCGGGTGTTCGGAATTGACCCTGCCAGACTTACTCCGTCGGCCGCACACCCCGACGGGGTAGACTACGTACCGCTCCCCACATGGAAAGTATTCCTCATCCAGTTCCTCAACATTGCCGGCATAGGCCCTATCTTCGGAGCCATAATGGGCGTAATGTACGGCCCCGCCGCATTCCTCTGGATTTCCATCGGCACCATATTCGGAGGCGCTGTCCACGACTTCATATCCGCCGCCATCTCCCTGCGCAACGACGGCAAGTCTCTTCCGCAGATTGTCGGGATGGAGCTCGGACGCTCCGTCCGTTCCGTAATGGGCGTTTTCACCGTATTCCTCCTCATAATGGTAGTGGCGGTGTTTGTCACCACGCCGGCGGGCCTGCTCGCATCCCTTACTCCCGAACACCTGTCGCCGGCATTCTGGACGATTGTCATTTTCGCCTACTACATCCTTGCCACTCTACTCCCGATTGACAAACTCATCGGACGCCTCTACCCCGTCTTCGGCCTTGCGCTTCTCGTCATGGCCGCCGGCATCCTCGGCTACCTGCTGTTCAGCGGCATAGAAATACCTACAGGCATCAGCGAAGGCTTTGCCAACCGCAACGCCGACCCGTCAGCCGCGCCTCTTTTCCCCATGATGTTCGTATCGATAGCCTGCGGTGCCATATCCGGATTTCACGCCACCCAGTCACCTATGATGGCACGTTGCCTCAAAAACGAGAAAATGGCACGCCCCGTATTCTATGGTGCCATGGTGGCCGAAGGCATCGTGGCGCTCATCTGGGCGGCCGCCGCGATTGCGTTCTGCGGCTCATACCGGGAAATCGCCCAATATGTCGCCACACACGAAGGCGGCACCGGCGCCCTTGTCAATGCCATTTGCAACAACTGGCTCGGAGTCGTAGGCGGACTGTTCGCAATCCTCGGCGTAATCGCAGCCCCAATCACCACAGGCGACACCGCCATGCGCTCTGCCCGTCTCATCATCGCCGATACTTTCTCCATAAAGCAATCGACCATATCTCGGCGTCTGCTCGTCACTCTCCCCGTCATCGCGGTGTCATTCCTGCTCATGCAGATTGATTTCACCGTGCTTTGGCGCTACTTCGCATGGAGCAACCAGACACTCTCGGTCTTCACGCTCTGGGCGGTAACAGTCTATCTCGCCCGACGCCGCAAATTTTTCTACATCACTCTCGTCCCGGCTCTGTTAATGACAATGGTTTGCACAAGCTACATACTGTTTGCCCCGTTGGGACAACCGAAACCCGGCATAGGACTGCCGCTCGACACCGCCATAATCCTCGCGGCTCTGGTGGCAACGGCATTCCTCGCCCTTTTCACCCGATGGCTCCGCCGCCGGCCCGTACAAGCATTAAATCAACAACAATAATATAAACCATTCAAAACAACAAAACACATGGACCAACCCTCAGCTAAAATCAGCGTCAAACTCCGCGGTGCAGCCCTCGGTGCGACCCTTGCTATGCTCCCCATGGCAATTATCCTTCTGTTAGGAGTACTTAAGATTATAAAGAACCCGAGCGAAGACATCGGCAAAGTATTGGTTGTATTACAATTCATTGGGTGCCTTATCTGGGCCGGATGCCTGACCGGCTCCCTTTCCGGAGCCAAACAGCTCAATATTTCAAACAGCGGATTGGCGCTCTGTATCCCCGGCATTCTGCTCGGTGGCATACTACAGCTTGTTTTCGTTTTCGACAACAGCCTTTTCTATAAATTCATGAGATTTTCCAGCGGCGAAACAGAAGCCCTTGTTCTGATTTTGCTGCTGACTGTCGTCACAAACCTTCCGCTTGCCATCGGATCCCTTATGGCCGGAAAATCCCTTGACTCACTTCGCCGCTCGTCAATAGGTTATTTTGCACTGTCTGTCTTCCCCTTGATTTCGTTGTTGCTCTTTAAAATTCTGACAAAAAAGACCTACGGATACTACGGTTACTCTACATCCGGAATAGAGACAGTGATTATAATCCTCGTAATTTTACTCGTTCTGCTCGCATTGACCTGCATCTCCGGCTGGTGGGGCTCAGCAAGTGATGCTACAGAGATTGAAAACAGCTACGATGACGATAATGACTACCATATTGTGCAACCTACCTATGTAGAGCAGCCCGCAGCTCCCGCCCAAACCTACGATGCTGTGCAACCTGTTGCCCCCCAACAGCCCGCACAGCCTCTCCGGCCCAAGTCCGTCATTACCGACGAGCAGCGCAAACTCCTCATGGGCATGACAAACCAGGAGCTTACAAACGTAATCAACAACCCCTCGCTCTACGCCAATCCGGCATTCGTCGATGAAGCCCGCAAGACTCTCACAAAGCGCCAGGGCTGGGAAGTAATCAAAGATTACTCCGACGAGCAGCTTCTCAGCGTAGTCCACGACAACGTGCAGGGCTTCTCGCCTGAAGTGCTCGATGCTGCTTCTATGGAACTGCTCGCCCGCGAGAACGCCACATTCATCAACGAAGTGTCATCTCTCTCGATTGCCGAACTGCAAGGCATCATCGCCAACGCCGACAGCTACTACGACGGCTACATACAGCTTGCCACCCGCATTCTCAACGAACGCATCAACAACGGCGCCAACCCCGCATAAAGCTGACAGCCCATACTCAAAAACACTGACGGAACCGCCATACATCACACTGCGGTTCCGTCTTTCTTTTCGCAATTTGTGTAATTCCATCAGTTTGCGTATATTTGCCATCGTCTTCTTTTGTTGCACAAAATCACCACCCCGTTTAATCTATAATATATTCTGCAATGAGAAAATTTATCGTCGGGACTCTGACTGCGCTCTCAATAGTTCTGACTATGGCTTTGCCACTACGGGCTACGCACACCGACCGACTCCGGGCCCGGCTCTCTTCGGCCGGCTCCACCTCCGACAGCATAAAAATCCTGTATGACCTTTTCGACCTCTCCGACAGGAAAAACCGCACGGAGATTGCATGGGACATGCTCGAAATCGCCGAGCAATCCCACAACGATTCCCTCGGACTCGACATGTTGCGGCACCTTGCCAATCTTTACATTCGCAACGACTCGGTGCTACAGCTGCTCGAAGAGAAATGCGCGGCCTACCCCGACGGCGACGACCACAGCGCAACAAAGACTTTCATATCGCTGCGCAGAGCCGGCTACATTGCCCGCTACGCATCAGAAGCAGAACGCCTTGAAAAAATCAGAGACATTATCCGGCAATACCGCCTGATGCCCGACCGGGCCTCGGCCTACGAACGCGTCGAACGTCTTGGATCTCTATGCATACTTCTTGGCAACGGCACCCACCGGGCAATGCTCACAAAGCATATCGACAAATCGCTCGACATGGTGAAATATCTGCCTGCCAACGATTTCGCCGTACGCAACATCATATTCAACCAGGCAGCCGCTGTCTACACCAACCTCTGCCAGACCGACAAAGCCATCGCCGCCGACAAGGAACTCCTGTCAATCATGAAACGCATGTCCGACTTCTATCGCCGAAAAGGCCGCAGATACCGCAACTACGACACAATTCGCTATTCCACCTACCGCAACATGCTGCAGAACTATCCGGGCCTTTCCAAGAAGGAAATACAGCAATGCTACGACAGCATCAACGCAATAGCCGCCCGAAATGCCGAAGTCGCCGCCGACTTGCGCCTCAATGTGACCGATGCATACTACAATATGGCTACCGGGGAATACGCTCTCGCCATACCTCTGCTTGAAAACATCATAGCCACACACACCGACAACTTCAACGTGATGCGCGCCATGCGCAACATCATAACTGCCGCAAAAGCCGTCGGTGACAACGAGACCCTTCTCGAATACACCACAAAATACAATAACGTACTCGAGGAATACACCCGGCTGTCGGCCCAGGACACATACACCGAGCTGCAGACAATATATGACATCAACGAACTGCAGATACGCAACACCCGGCTCGAACTCGACCACGCCGAGTCGCGCGTGCAGCATCAGCGGACACTCCTTTTATGCGGCATCGCCGTGGTGGCCGTGATGCTCATAACCCTCGGTCTGCTTTTAAAGGTCATAAAAAGATCACGCACTCTCACCAAAGGTCTCGCCGAGTCAAACGACGCACTGAAACAGGAACGCGCCAATCTCCTTGACACCCAGCAGAAACTTATCGACGCCCGTGACACCGCCAAACGGGCCGAGCGCTACAAGTCGGAATTTATCGACAACATGAGCCTCGAGATAACCAACCCGCTCAACGCCATAGTCGAATACACCCACCTAATTGTCGACTGCGCCGACAACGACAAGAAAAAATATCTGCAGCGCTATGCCGACATTGTCAAACTGAACACCGAACTGCTCAGCACCATTGTCCACGACCTGCTCGACGTAGGCTCGCTCGATGGCGCATCCCTGTCGGTCAAACGCTATCCCGCCCTTGTCGGAGATATGTGCCTCCTCGCGATCGACAGCGTGCGCTCCCGCCTGCAGCCGGGCGTCACAATCAGCTTCTTGCAGGAAAATGCACCCGACACATATATCACCACCGACTCCCGCCGCGTGGAACAGGTTCTCATAAATCTACTCTCTAATGCAGCCAAATTCACATCCGAAGGCTCAATTTCCCTATCATACCGCATTGACCGTACAAATAATTCTGTTACCTTTGCAGTCTCGGATACGGGCATTGGCATTCCGGAGGGAAAAGAAGAGGAAATTTTCGACCGTTTCCGCAAACTCGACCGCAACTCGCAGGGAAGCGGTCTCGGGCTCGCGATATGCCGCATGATAGCCGACCTGCTCGACGGCTCGGTAAGAGTCGACACCTCACATCAGGGAAAAGGCGCATGCTTCCTCTTCACCATACCGATATCATAATTTTCCGTCAGGGAAATCCATCAGCAGGCTGCTGCGCGATATGACTGTATCCGATTTCCGACAGCTCTCCCGAGACTTGATTATAAGTAACTGTTCAAAATTATTTTGATATTATGGCGGATGGATTTTTTAGCCGATTTTTATTGAGGAAGAAGGAATGTAGCGAGCTACATGACTGATGACGAGATAGAAAGCGGCAGAAAAGACTCCGACAGAATATTAAACAGTGTTTAACTTTTGTTATGAGATACCCTCTTAATAATAAAAAACAGTATATGACAGCCATAGAAGAGAACAGAATCACAATAGCGCCGCTCGAAACGCCTGACGACATAGCAACGGCCAAAGAAATATACCTCGACGCATTCCCCCCGGCCGAACAGCGTCCCTGGGAAAAAATACTGTCACGCTGCGACGGGAAACTCGACCTGACCGGCGTCTACATGAACAGACGCCTGGTAGGCATGATTACCACATGGGATTTCGACGGATTCACATACATCGAGCATTTTGTCATCGACCCCACTCTGCGCGGCCGTGGCATAGGAAGCGCCGCCATTCGCCTCATGCAGAGCAAGTGCGCGCCGCTCCCACTGCTTCTTGAAGCCGAACCCGAGCACCTGTCGCCCCAGGCTCTCAGCCGCATCAAGTTCTATCAGCGGCTCGGCTTCCATATTATCGACCGCAGCTACGTGCAGCCTCCCTACGACACATACCTGCCGCCGGTGCATCTCTGGCTTATGTCGACATCGGCCGACCTCTCCCCGCAGCAGGCATCGCTGCTCCTCCACCGTGTAGTTTACAACGTAGCCCGATCCTGACCGAGATGGAGTGGATATTACCCGCACTGCTGTCAGCCACCTGCCTGGGGTTCTACGACATATTCAAGAAACTGTCCGTCAAAGGCAACAACGTGCTGATGGTGCTGCTGCTCAACACCCTGTTCGGCGCCCTGTATCTCTCTCCAATAATCATCTCCAACCTTGCGTCAGGCCATTACGGACTGGGCGACACGCTGCACGGCCACTTCCTGATAATCATAAAAGCAGTGATTGTGCTGTCGTCGTGGATACTCGGATATTTTGCAATCAAACATCTGCCGCTGACCATACAGGGACCCGTCAACGCCACCCGCCCGGTGCTTGTGCTTGTCGGTGCGCTGTGCCTGTTCGGCGAGCGCCTCAACGCCCTGCAGTGGACAGGCATAATCATCGGTTTCGCATCGCTCTATTTCATATCGCGCATCGGAGCCAGAGAAGGGTTCTCGCTGCGCAGCAGCCGCTGGCTCTGGATGTCAATCGGGGCAATGGTGCTCGGTGCCACAAGCGCCCTGTTCGACAAATACCTGCTTCGGAGCTACAAGCCCCTTGAAGTGCAGGCATGGTATTCATTATATCAGTGCGTGATAATGAGCATACTGCTTTTGTCACTGATGCGCCGTCAGAAAGGAAATTCCGACAAATTCCAATGGCGCTGGACAATACCGTGCATAGCGCTCTTCCTCACCGTTGCCGACCTTGCCTACTTCCATTCGCTGTCGGTCGACGGCTCGATGATTTCGATTGTGTCGATGATACGCCGCGGCAGCGTCATCATCCCCTTCCTGTTCGGAGTGATTGTACTGCATGAGAAAAACGTACGGACAAAACTCTTCGACCTCGCCCTGCTTCTGGCAAGCCTTATTCTTCTGGTGATAGGCTCACACCACTGATGCGGCATTGCCGACACGCGGCCGGCATTCCGGACCGCCGGCCTCCGCCATCACTTCGGCGACGGGCCGCGAAGCTCGTCATTCATGATGCGTCCCTCGAGCTTTTCCCTGTGGCGGCGATAATCTTTCGAACAGATATATTTGTCGATTACCTCGGCATGGGCGCGGCGATGAAGGTCTGTACCCAGAAAATCCACATAATCCTTCTCGATAAGCATCTCGGCAATCTTCTTCGGCTCCTTGCCGTAATATCCGGCGAGGCTCAGCAGATTGACCTGAAAAAGTATGCCCTTGCCGTGAAGCTCGTCATAGCGGTTGCGCTTGTCGTAATAATATATATAGCGCTCGGGATGGGCAAGAATGGGACGGAATCCTTTCATGCTCACCTGGAAAAGTATCTGGTCGAGATTGTACGGCTCCTGGATATAGGAGTTCTCCACAAGCAGATAATCGCCATGCAGACGGCGCACCAATCCGGCCTCAAGCTGCTCCACAAACATCTCGTCGATACGGTACTCTGCCGAATAATCCGTATCCACCTCTATTCCCGCCTGTCGCAGACCATCCTGAAGCTGTCCGTAAGCCTCCGATATTATTTCCGGAGTATTCTCGAATGTATCCTGGGTGACGTGCGGGGTGACTATCAGTTTTTCAAGCCCCCATCCTTTCATCCGGCCGACAAGCTCAGCCGAACGTTCCACCGAAGGCGAACCGTCATCTATGCCCGGCACTACATGGCTATGTATATCGGTAGAGAAAAACAACTTCTCTTCCCCCTGCGATTTCTTGCTGAAAAAATTAAACACGTCTGAAATTTTAGATATTACTTAGCAAATATAGCGAAAATTCGCACCTGTTCAAAATCCGCACCTGTATCTTAACAATAATTACATCAGCAACCACGTCAGCGTCGCCAGAAATGACGCGAGAAAAGAATAATGACGGTAAAGATTTCCAGACGTCCTACCAGCATGATGAACGACAGCACCAATTTGCCGGCATCGGGTACGGCAACATACGAAGCCTCGGTGGCTCCGTTGCCCAGACCCGTGTTGCCCAGACACGACACCGTCGCGAAATATGCATCGCCTATAGGCATGCCTATGGCCGACACCACCATTCCGCCGGCGACAAGTATCAGCACATAGAACGCAAAAAAGCCCGTCACCTTCAGCACAAGTTCCGGCGGCTTCACCACTCCGTTGACTGTCAGAGGATAATAGCGGTTGGGATGGATGATTTTCTTAAACTCGTTGACAGCGTTCTTGACCAAGAAGATAACCCTGTCGATTTTGACGCCGCCCGATGTCGAACCGGCACAGGCTCCCATCAGCATCAGCACCAGAAGTATCGGCATCACGGCCTCGCTCCACGATGACATGCTGTCGACCGTATAGCCCGTCGATGTTATCGTCGACACCACCTGAAACAGCGGGTCGACAAGCAGTCTCTCAAGGTCACGCTGGCCTCCGGCAACCAATACCGCCACAATGACCGACGTGGCAATCAGCACGGTGACTGTATACGCGCGGAAATTCACATCGCTCCACACCTTTCTGAACTGCCCGAGCGACGCACGGTAAATCAACACGAAATTCACACCGCCCAGAAACATGAATATCATCACCGGAATGCGCACGGACAGAGAGCTCCATGCCCCGCCGGTATCTGTACATGAGGTGAAACCGCCCGTAGAGACGGTAGAGAGCGAATGGCAGACAGCCTCGTAGAGTGGCAGAGGTCCTATCCATAATATAACTCCGAGGGCCACTGTAAGCACACAATAAATCAGCCAGAGCTGCTTGGCCGTCTGGCTCACGCGCGGGCGCAGCTTGTCGTGGGTGATGCCTGTGGCCTCGGCATTGAACATCTGCATTCCTCCCGACGAATTGAGCATCGGGAGAAGCGCCACCGTGAAGATTATGATACCCACGCCGCCGAGCCACTGCATTATGCAGCGCCAGAGATTGACCCCACGCGGCAATCCCGAGATATCATCGATTACCGAAGCACCGGTGGTGGTAAATCCTGACATGGACTCGAAAAAGGCTTCCGCGACATTCAGATGTATGTCGCTGAGCATGAACGGCAACATGCCGAAAAGCGAGAATATGACCCAAACAAGAGCCGTCAGCAGCATGCCGTCGCGTTTCCCCATATCCTTGACACGGGGCTTGACAGTCAGCAGTATGCCGAGCCCCACCGCCGTATTGGCCGATATGGCTATCGCGAACGCCGATGCCTCCGAACCTCCGGTCAGCAGCGAATAAATCAACGGTACGAGCATGAACATTGCCTCCACAAGGATAAGGAAGCCGAGGATGCGTACCAATTCGGGCACATTGATATTGCGCCGGCGTCTCTGTCGCATTGATGCCCGTAAACTCATTTTCTCGATATCATTTATATTTTTTTTGACATTGGAGCAGCCTCGATATTTATCCGAACAGCTTCTCTATCTTATGTATCACACCCGACAGACAGAACACAACCACCCGGTCGCCGGGCTGTATGACAGTGTTGCCCGTGACGAGCATGCCGCGCCCGTCGCGCACAAGGCCTCCTATGGTCATGTCGCGGAACAGCTTCAGGTCCTTGACCGCCGCACGCGTTATCTTGGCGCCGGGCTTCACTTCAAGCTCGGCCACCTCGGCGTCGGCCAGCGACAGGAACTTCGACGTCTCGGAGTCGGCCGCAAGCAGTATCTGGAATATCTTGCTCGAAGCAAGCAGTTTCTTGTTGATGATAGTGCCTATGTTCAGTCCCTCGGCTTCAGAGATAAACTGTATGTTCTCCACTTCGGCTATGGTCTTTTCGACCCCGAACTCCTTGGCCGACAGGCTTGCGAGGATATTTGTCTCCGAGCTGTCGGTGAGCGCGATGAAGGCATCCATATCCTCTATGCCCTCGTCGAGCAGTATGTCGTTGTCGCGGGCATCGCCGCAGATAATCTCGCAGTTGGGGCATTTCTCAGGCAGGCGGCGGCACACGTCGCGGTTGTTCTCGATGATTTTGATGCGGTATTCCGGACCGAGCATCGAGGCCAGACGCACTGCTATGCGCGAGCCTCCCATTATCATTATGTTGCGCACCACATGCTCTGACTTGCCGCACATCTGCCTGAGCGTGTCGACAAACTCGGGCGTGGTGGTGACAAAAATGATGTCGCCGGCAAGTATCTCGTCGTTGCCACCGGGAATAATGGTCTGGTGACGGCGGGTGATGGCGCTGATATGAAGGTCGTGGTGCCTGAAGGTCAGGTCGCGCAGCTTCGAGCCGACGATTGCGGCGTCCTCATACACCTTGACTCCGACCAGCACGAGCTCACCCTTGTGGAGCTCAAACCACTGGCGCACCCACGAACGCTTGAGCGCCGTCTTGATTTCAAGCGCGGCAAGCTGCTCGGGATAAATCAGGTCGTCGATGCCGTGACGCAGGAAAAACTCACGGTTGTCGGGGTTCAGATACTCGTAATTGTCAATGCGGGCCACGGTGCGTGCCGCGCCCAGCCCGTTGGCTATCGAGCATGCTATCAGGTTTTTTTCCTCAAAGGGAGTGACTGCGATAAACAGGTCGGCTCGCTGGGTTCCGGCCGCCTTGAGAGTCTTGAACGAGGTGGGGCTGCCGATACGCGTCATCAGATTGTAATTGGCGTCTATGCGCTCGAGTTTTGTCTCGTCGCTGTCAATCAGCACTATATCCTGTTCCTCCGACGAAAGCAGTTTCGCGATATGCTGGCCCACTTCCCCCGCTCCTACTATTACAATCTTCATAAGTTGTTGATTATAACGTCACTTATACTGTCGGCATCCATGCCGCATTGCCTGTAGAGTTGTGCCGGTGTGCCCTGTGCTACAAACCTGTCGGGCACGCCGATATTGACAATCGGCCTGTTCATGCCGTTGTCGTCGAGCCACTGGCGCACGCTGCTTCCGAGGCCGCCGTTGACCGTGCCGTCCTCCACAGTGACTATAAGGCAGTTCTTCTCAGCTGCCTTACGGAGCAGTTCCGTATCGATCGGCTTGAGAAATATCATGTCGTAATGTGCGACGCCGATGCCGCGTGAGGCAAGCGTCTCCACCGCCTTGGCGGCTTCCGAAGCTATCGGGCCGATAGTAAGGATAACTGCGGCGTCCCCCTCCGCAAGCACGCGTCCGCGCCCTATGGGAAGCGGTTCCATCTCATTGTGCCATTGCAGGTTGTGCCCTTCGCCGCGCGGATAGCGTATGGCAAACGGGCCGTCGTTGTTGTTGAGAGCCGTGTACATCAGGTTGCGCAGCGTCATCTCATCGGCAGGCGAGGCTATCGTCATGCCGGGTATGGGGCTGAGATAGCTCATGTCGAAGACTCCGTGATGCGTCACGCCGTCCTCGCCGACGAGTCCGGCACGGTCGATACAGAGCACCACCGGAAGCGAGGCTATGGCTACGTCATGGATTATCTGGTCGTAGGCGCGCTGCAGGAATGAGGAATATATCGCCACGAACGGACGCATCCCGTCCTTGGCCAGACCGCCCGCGAATGTCACGGCATGCCCCTCGGAGATGCCGACGTCGAACGTGCGCTCCGGATACACCGCCTGCAGCTCGCTGACCGATGTGCCGGAAGGCATGGCGGCTGTAATACCTACCACACGTTTGTCGGCGCGGGCAAGCTCCACAAGTGTCTTGCCGAACACCTCCTGATACTTCGGGGGATGCGGCGAAGAGTTTTTCCTGATTTCTCCGGTCAGCGGATTGAAGCGTCCCGGAGCATGCCAGGTCGACGGGTCGGCCTCGGCGGGCGCATATCCTTTCCCTTTTACCGTGCGCAGGTGCAACAGTTTCGGGCCTTTGATATTCTTGATATCGTTGAGCACTCGCACTATCCTTTTTATATCATGACCGTCAAACGGGCCGAAATAGCGTATGTTCAACCCCTCGAAAATATTCTGCTGCTTGGTGATGAGCGCCTTCAGCGAATTGTTGAACCTCAGTATCGAACCACGGCGCCGCTCGCTCACAAGATGCATCCGGCGCAGTGCCTTGTAGGTCTTGTAGCGGAATGCATTGTAGGCCGGCGATGTGGTGATATGCGCAAGATAAGAGTTGAGCGAACCCACATTGCGGTCGATCGACATATCGTTGTCATTCAGTATAATCAGAAGGTCGTTGGGGGTGTTGGCCGCATTGTTGAGCCCCTCGAAGGCAAGGCCGCCCGAGATTGACGCGTCGCCTATCACTGCCACGACCTTGCGCCGCGGCTCGTCCTGCTTGAGCTCCGAAGCGACTGCCATGCCGAGAGCCGCCGAAATGGAGTTGGAGGCATGCCCGGCAACAAAGGTGTCATACGGGCTTTCGGCCGGATTGGGAAATCCGCTGAGCCCGTCGAGACGGCGGTTTTCGGCAAACCGCTCGCGGCGCCCTGTCAATATCTTGTGGGCATACGCCTGATGGCCTACGTCCCACACTATGCGGTCATAAGGGGTGTCAAACACATAATGGAGCGCCACCGTAAGCTCTACCGATCCCATCGACGAGGCAAAGTGGCCGGGGTTGTCGGCAAGGTTATGGATAAGGAAATGGCGGAGCTCGCCGCACAGTTGCGGCAACTCGTCGACCGACAGGCTGCGCAGGTCGGCCGGCAATGAGATTCTGTCGAGCAACGGCGTCGGTGCGTCGGCCCGGTTGGCGTAGGTCACTTCTGTATCATTTGCCATTTTTCTGACCGTTATCAGCGTTTTTGAAATATTTTTTATAAAGCGGGACAATGATGATGATGCCTGAAGCTATTATCGGAAAGAGTGTACGCAGGTTGATTTCCGTACCGGTCCGCACCAGCCGGTCTACATACCAGATGCATATTATAACCCAAAGCGCCGCTATGCACAGCAGACGGAATATTATGGCTCCTTTCATTATCCTTCCTGTTTATTAATCCATCACAAAACATCACTTCGGATACAGGAGATTTTGATATATTTCCTGCCGAAATGCCGCGCGATTTCGCGGACAAATACTATTTTTTGCTTTAACAGAACACAAAGATAATGAATAAAAACAGGCAATGCAATAAATATTTACTTCAACAATAAAAAAACATATTTAGCTATGGCAACAGCTCCCAACGGAAATATTCCCGTCTGCAAACCGAAAATGACCGGACGTCAATACACCCGTCGTTTCTCTTTCAACGAATTCATGCTTGGCTTGATATCCCGTAAAATGCAGCTTGGCAAAGCCGGGACGGCACACAATTACAAATCGACTCTCAACAGTTTCCTCCGGTTCATGTCAGGCAACAACGTCAAATTCTCGGTCCTTACCCCTGAACTGATTGAAGAATACGAAGCATGGCTCATTGCCGCAAACGTAAAGTCAAACTCCATCTCTTTTTATATGCGCAATCTGCGTGCCGCCTACAACCATGCTGTCGAACTTGGCTACACCGCCGACCGTGACCCCTTCCGCAAAGCATACACACGCATAGAAAAAACCACCAAACGTGCCGTATCGCTTGCCGACATCAGGCGCATAAAGGCGCTCGACCTCTCCGCTCTGCCGGCTCTCGAACTGTCACGCGACATATTCATGTTTCTATTCTACTGCCGGGGCATGAGTTTCATCGACGCCGCCTACCTGTCCGACACCAATATCATAGGCAACGAACTGATCTACCGCCGCCACAAGACCGGACAGGAACTCCGCATTGGCCTTAACAAATATATACTCCAGCTTCTTGACAAATGGCAGTCAGGATATTGCACAGGCAGCTATCTCCTTCCCATACTGACAGGAGGGCACCCGGCCGGCAGCAAATTCTCGCGCACTGAATATGAATCGGCACTGCGGCGCACTAACAAGTCGCTGAAACACATAGCTCGGATGGCAAATATACGGACATCGCTGACCACCTACGTAAGCCGCCACTCCTGGGCGTCAATAGCAAAGTCCAAAGGCATACCGACCGCCACCATTTCCGATGCCCTGGGACACGATTCCGAACTCACCACTCAGATTTATCTCACCTCACTCTCCACCGACACGATTGACCGTGCCAACGCGATAATACTCCGCGAGCTATAACGAGCCATTCGCCGGCTTTAAACAGCCGGAGGCATGCAAAAAAATCAGATAGGGAGGGATAAAATCAGATAGGGAGGGGTATAAAAAAAGAAATGATTGTCTCTCGACAATCAATCTTAGTTAACCTTAAATCTAATACCATGAAAAACACAGTGCAAAGGTAGCGCTTTTTCTTGTATTGTCAATATTTCCAACAAGAAAACTTTATAAATTTAACATATTTTATTAGCATATTGCTAAAACAAAGCACCTGCCGCAATATTTACGTCAAAACAAGACCATTTCAATAGCAATTTGCCACCGTACGTCAAACCAACCCAAGCAACCGCATTATCTGCGCGCCCAAGCCTCGTTAACATTTATTTACATATACCGCAAATCGCTGAATACCCGTACATAAAATGCAAAGGCGGTGAAGATTATGATGAATCTTCACCGCCTCACGTATTATAAGTTCAAAATAATGAAAATGGTTGATATAAAATAATTTTGAACAGTTACTTATTGTTCAAATTTGATACATCAGCCGCCGAAATTGTCGTAGTGGATGCTTTCGGGGTCTACGCCGAGCGAATCGAGCATCTTGTTGACAGCCGCACTCATCGGGCCGGGACCGCACATATAATACTCGATATCCTCGGGATTGGGATGATTTTTCAGATATGTGTCGTAGATTACCTGATGCACGAAACCGGGGGTGTATTTCACTCCGGCCGCATCGGCGGCGGGATCCGGACGGTCGAGCGCCAGATGGAACCTGAAGTTCGGGAAATCTTTCTCAAGCTGCAGAAAATCGTCGAGATAGAACACTTCGTTGAGCGCACGCGCCCCGTAGAAATAATTCATCACACGGTCAGTGGTGTGGAGCGTCTTGGTCATGTGCATGATTTGTGCACGCAACGGAGCCATACCGGCGCCGCCACCTATCCACATCATCTCGGCCTGAGAGTCGAATATCGGATGGAAATCGCCGTAGGGACCCGACATGATTACCTTGTCGCCGGGCTTGAGCGTGAAGATATAGCTTGACGCGATGCCGGGCATGACATCCATGAAGCCCACCTCGGGCTTCGGTTTGAACGGAGGTGTGGCGATACGCACCGTAAGCATTATGCGGTCGCCCTCCGCCGGATAGTTGGCCATCGAGTAGGCGCGCACTGTTGTCTCGGTATTGACGCATTTCAGTCCGAACAGGCCGAATTTCTCCCACGCCGGCAGATATTCGTCACCTATCAGGCTCTTGTCGATATCCTTGTCATAGTCCATAGAGTAGACCGGAATCTTGATCTGCGCGTAAGAGCCGGGGATGAAGTTCATGTGTTCACCGGGAGGAAGCGCCACGATAAATTCTTTGATGAATGTGGCGACATTCTTGTTGGAGATAACCTCGCATTCCCACTCCTTGACATCGAGAGCCGACGCAGGGACAAGTATCTTCATATCCTCCTTGACCTTTACCTGACAGGCCAGACGCCAGTCATCCTTCATCTCCTTGCGCGAGAAGTGCACGGCTTCGGTAGGCAGTATCTGGCCGCCCCCCTCGGGCACGCGCACACGGCACTGTCCGCAGCTGCCTTTGCCGCCGCAGGCCGACGACAGGAATATATTCTGGTCGGCAAGTGTCGACAGAAGCGATTTGCCGGCGGGCACGCTGACGTTGTCCGTGTCGTTGATGTTGATGTTGACATCACCGCTCTTCACAAGGTATTTTTTAGCCACAAGCAGGATGACGACGAGCAGGAGCGTTATCCCCAGAAAGATACCGACAGTGGCAATAAGCGTCGGCATCATTGATGATTGTTCGAGTAATATCATGACCGCTTATCAGATTTTAATACCGAGGAAACTCATGAACGCAATGCCCATAAGGCCGGTGATGATGAAAGTGATGCCCACTCCGCGCAACGGACGGGGTATGTTGGAGTAAGTAGCGAGACGTTCGCGGATGGCTGCCACCGCCGAGATTGCGAGAAGCCAGCCGATGCCCCAGCCGCCGCCCGCACAGATTGCAGTGCCGACATTGGGGAAATCGCGCTGCTGCATGAAGAGCGAGCCGCCGAGTATGGCGCAGTTGACGGCGATGAGCGGCAGGAATATACCTAACTGCGCGTAGAGCGCGGGGCTATATTTCTCCACCACCATCTCCACGAGCTGCGTCATCGATGCGATTACCGCGATAAACATAATCAGGGAGAGGAAACTCAGATCGACGCCGGCATATTCCGGCCCGAGCCATGCCAGCGCTCCGGCTTTGAGCACGTAGGTGTTGAGCAGATAATTGATAGGCAGGGTGATGGCGAGCATGAACGTAACCGCCACCCCGAGGCCGAACGCCGTTTTCACATTTTTAGATACCGCCAGAAACGAGCACATGCCCAGGAAGTAGGCGAATATCATGTTGTCGACAAATATCGAGCGTATAAAGATATTGAAATTTTCCATCGTAGTCTGTTTCTTTTATTCCTGAATATCTTTATTGATTGAGCGGTGCACCCATATTATGCAGCCGACGATTATAAGCGCCATCGGCGGCAATATCATAAGGCCGTTGTTCTCGTAGCCTGCGGCATAGAACGAGTCGGGCACCACCTGCATGCCAAGCAGCGTGCCCGAACCGAGAAGTTCGCGGAAGAAGGCCACGATTACCAGTATTATGGTATAGCCGATGCCGTTGCCCACGCCGTCGAGAAACGAAGGCCACGGGCGGTTGGCCATTGCGAACGCCTCGAGGCGCCCCATCAGTATGCAGTTGGTGATTATAAGGCCTATGAACACCGACAGCTGCATCGCCACATCGTAGGCAAACGCCAGCAGCAGCTGGTTGACGATAATCACCAGACCGGCCACCACGACGAGCTGCACGATGATGCGTATGCCGGTCGGTATGGTATTGCGCAGAAGCGATATGATGACATTGGAGAACGCGAGCACCGCAATCACCGACATGCCCATCACAATCGCAGGCTCGAGCTTTGCGGTGACAGCGAGCGCGGAGCAGATGCCGAGTATCTGCACCACCACCGGGTTGTCCTTGGAGAACGGGTTGAAAAACACCGTCTTGTTTTTTATTTTTTCAGCCATAGCTTAATATTTTTTCTTATTTATCAAGACTTTGCAGATAGGCGTCGTAGGGGCGCAGACAGTTGTCTATCATGGCGCCTACGCCTTTGCTTGTGATTGTGCCACCCGAGATGCCGTCGACATAGTCGCTGCCGTCGGCCGGATGCTGCCCCGATTTCACTACAGTGACAGGCATGAAGCGTCCGTCCTTGAAGAACTGCTTGCCGATAAATTCCTCCTGAAACTTCGGATTGGCGATTTCGGCGCCGAGACCGGGAGTCTCGGATGCATGCGAGAAATATGCGCCATACACTGTCGAGCCGTCGCTGTCAAGCGCCACATATCCCCAGATTGCGCCCCACAGGCCGCTGCCCGACATGGGAAGGATATACTTGACGGCACCGTTGTCGAGACGGCACACATAGACAGGAAGTTCGCGCTTCGACGCTTCTTCCCTGGCCTGGGCGGCAACATCGATATTGAATATCTCCATATCGTCGGCGCCCCCCTCTTTCACGACGTTGCCCTCGGTGTCGACCACAAGCATCGCCGTGATATGTTCGGCAAACTGACGGCCTACGTTCTTGTCGTCAATCGGAATACGCACTGACTTGAGTATCTGTTTCATCTTGTCGGCATTGGCATTGTCGATCTGCCGTTCGCGCAGAGACATCGAGGCGAAGGCCAGCGCCGCACCGACTACCACCACCAGCACGATGATGTATATTACGGTGTAGGTATTGCTTTGCTTATTCATTGTCGGTGATTTTTAACTTCAGACGTCGTTCGCGGCGGCGCACGTTGCTCTGCACCACACACCAGTCGATGAGCGGAGCGAAAGCGTTCATCAGCAGCACGGCGAGCATAGCGCCCTCGGGATATCCATTATTATAAACACGTATGATGATGGCGACTGCGCCTATCAGGAAGCCGTAGATATATTTGCCGACATTGGTGCGGCAGGCGGTGACCGGGTCGGTGGCCATAAACACTGCGGCAAAGGCGAAACCGCCAAGACAGAGCTGGTCGGCCACGGAAAGCATCGAAGCAGGATACTCCGGAGTGCTGAACGCGTTGGCAATCAGCGACATCACCGCCCCGCCGGCAAACACCGACACGATTATGCGCCATGAGGCTATGCCCGCGAAGAGCAGTATGGCGGCTCCGATAAGTATGCAGAGCGTTGATGTCTCGCCGAACGAGCCCGGTATCAGACCGAAGAACATATCGGAAGTGGTGACGGTGTCACCTACGGTCGACGTGATTCTCACTGTCTCCTCCCCTGCCTGCACGGCAACCTGTCCGAGCGGAGTGGCACCGGTGAAAGTGTCGACCACAGTGCCCTCGCCAAGCCCAGCGATTGCATCAGTGCTGACAAACACCTTGTCGCCGCTCATCTTTGCGGGATAGGCGAAAAAGAGGAACGCACGCGTCACAAGCGCCACGTTGAAGATATTATAGCCCGTTCCGCCGAACACCTCCTTGACAAATATCACGGAGAACGCAGTGGCTACAGCTATCATCCACAGCGGAGTATCCACGGGGCATATAAGCGGTATCAGGATACCCGTCACGAGGAAACCCTCCTGTATCTCCTCCTTGCGCCACTGGGCCACGGCAAACTCTATGCCGAGACCGACAACGTATGCCACCACCAGTTTGGGCAGCACCGCGAGGAAGCCGTAAAGCATCAGCGACAGGAACGGTTTTTCAACGGCTCCGATTGCCACCCAGTGCTGATAACCGGCATTGTACATGCCGAACAGCAGACAGGGCACAAGGGCCATGACTACAATTATCATCGTGCGCTTTGAGTCCATGCTGTCATGTATATGCGTCCCCGAGGTCGAGGTCGACTTCGGAGTGAACAGGAAAGTCTCAAAGCCATCATACACGGAGTGGAACGCATGCAGGCGTCCTCCCTCCTGGAAATGCGGCTTGACCTTGTCAAGCATTTTTCTTAATGCTTTCATTTATAATACTGTAGCGTTAGCTAACTATTGATTTTACAGATTCAAATATATCCAATGCTTTCATTCAAGCTCCTTACGCAGATAGTCGAGCCCCTCGCGCACAATCTTCTGCGCCTCGGTCTTTGAGGTGTCGGCATATTCGCCGAGAGCGAAATCCTCCGGAGCCACTTCATATATGCCGAGCTTTTCCATCTTCTCTATGTCTCTGCCTATGATAGCCTTAAGCAGGTATTCGGGCATGATGTCCATAGGCATGTACCGGTCATATTCACCCGACATGATAAACGCCCTCCGGCCTCCGAGCAGACGCGCGTCGGGGCGGAACATCTTGCCGAAGAATTTACCGGGGAACGTGCGGCTCTCGCTCATCTTGCGCGGCGACAGCGACGCCCATCCCATGAACTCATCCACATCGTCACCCTCCGGTATAACCGTAATCTGCCGGTAGGGATAACGTATATAACCGTCGGCTGCGACAGTCACGCCGGTAAGCACATTGCCCGAAATGATACGCTGATGACGGCCATCCGCAGCAAGCTGCCCTCCGGTAAGCGACCCTACAGTGGCGCCGATGACGGTTTTCCACACTTTCGGCTTCACAACCTCCGAGCCGGTCAGAGCCACGTAGTCGGTAAAATCGACCGAACCGGTCAGAGCCAGCCGGCCTATGCGCCACAGAGTGGCAAGGTCGAGCGTCCACACCGTTTCACCCTTGTTGACGGGAGCGATGTTGGCAATAAGCACTCCGGCATTGCCAGCCGGATGCGGGCCGCCGACATCGACCATCTCGACCCCTTTTATATCGGCTATACCGCTGTCGCTGCGGCGCCCTACGTAGATTTTTCCACGGGTTGTCATGGCAAGCATCGCAACAGCAGCCTCAAGCGCCTCGCTGTCATTGTAATAAGCCGCCGGGCAGGCAGCCAGTGGCGCGGAATCAATGGCTGTGACAAATATATCACGCGGCACCGACTCCGGATTCGGGACTATGTCATAGGGACGCTGGCGCATCATGGCCCAGAGACCTGAATTTTTAAGCAGTCGGCGGACAGAAGCCTCATCCTCGCCCCGCTGAAACACGGCTCTATCCGAGGCGCCATCGGCATCGGGAGTGACGACAACACGGAGTATCTTGCGACGTTCGCCGCGTACGATCGCCTCGACAGTACCCGATACGGGCGATACGAGCTTCAGCTCGCTGTCACGTTTATCGAAAAGCAAGGGGTCGCCGGCCTTTACCCTGTCGCCCTCCTTTACGGCTGGCTTGGGTACAAATCCGTTGAAATCGTCGGGAATTACAGCAAATGACGCCGACCGCGGCGCATCGACCGCCGCAAGGTCGGTCAGACCGCCGGCCATCTTGATATCAAGCCCTTTACGTATTGTTAATTTCCGGCTCATAGATCTAATATAAAGCTAATTGTTATTCAATCAGTTGAAACGACGATAATCCGGCCCACATGCAATCATACATATTTTATATTAGAACTGAGACAATTATATCGGGGATTTACGGCGATATACAACCAGATCGGATATTGTAGAATTTATCATGGCAGGCGCGGTTACGCCAAAATTTCTGCAAATTTAATTTTTAATTTTTGAGATTTTTTAATTATAACAATTTTTTTTCAAAAAAAATGAGCCGACATGCAATAACATGTCTCCGGACGCTGATTTCCGACGGGCACGACATGTCTGATTACACTGCGAATTATCGACAGCAAACACTGCAATGCCGACCTCCCGACACAGATGTTAAAGCAATAAGCCGACAATAACTTAAAAAACGTTTCATCTTAACAAAATATGCCAAAAGGGCAGAATTTAGGGTGTAAAAATTTTGTTAGTTAAAAAATAAAGGATACATTTGCAGTTAGAAGTCGCGCGTCCGGCTAACTCCTGATGTATGACGGCTTCCAAGTAAACCAGAAAACATGCAGCATACAGACCGGCATTTCCTTACACGCCATTGACGCGGGCACTGTTGAAATCCTAAGCCATGAAACTGGAGCCAAGCCCTGAAAACGGCATTGACTTTACTTGCGGAATTATTGAAAACGACCAATTTATTGAACGAAATCTAAAAACAATCATTATTAATTAACCATTAATTTAAGTATTTATCTTTTATGGAAGCTCAAAAGCCCAATTCTCCCCAGCCGCGTCCCGCTGACAAGGCTAAAGGTCAAGCGCAAAAAAGCAAAGTACGTGGTATCAAGAACGCATTCTTGGTTATCATCGCCTGCTTTATCGTAGCCGTTTGCTTGTTCTTGTTCGTATTCGGTAGCTCAAGCCACTTCGGCAAGGTTCAGCTCATGAACGAGACCCAGACCGCAGGTCTTTACGAAGGTAAGGACGGTAAACTGACTGAGGATGTCTCAAAAGCAGCTGTTTATACAAAAGAACAGGCCAAAGAACTTGAAGACGAGACTCTCGAAGGCGCACCCATCCCCGCATACTACAGCGGTTCTATGGCATTCGCTCCCGAGTATGTAACTAAAAATGCTCACCCCGAAGACCTCGTTGGTACAGTGTTCAAAGGTGGTATCATCGTGCCTGTCCTCCAGACTCTTCTTCTCACCGTGCTCGTACTCTCTGTAGAGCGTGCAATCGCCCTCAAGAGCGCCAAGGGTACAGGTTCAATCTCTAAATTCGTCAGCGACGTCAAGAAATGTCTCGCCCGCAACGACATCGACGGTGCACAGGCTCTCTGCAAAAAGCAGAAAGGTTCGGTTGCCGCTGTTGTTTCTGCAGCCCTCAACCGCTACAAAGAGATGGACGCCAACACCGTTCTCACCAAAGAGCAGAAAGTTGCTACCCTTCAGAAAGAAGTTGAAGAGGCAATGGCAGTTGAAATGCCTTCACTCCAGCAGAACCTCCCCATCGTTGCAACCCTCACCACTCTCGGTACTCTCGTCGGTCTTCTCGGTACTGTGATCGGTATGATCAAGTCATTCCAGGCTCTTTCAGCATCTGGTGCTCCCGACTCAACCGAACTTTCTACCGGTATCTCTGAGGCACTTATCAACACCGCCTTCGGTATCGCAACCGGTGCATTCGCTGTAATCTCTTACAACTTCTACACCAACAAAATCGACAACCTGACTTACGCAATCGACGAAATCGGTTTCTCTATCGTACAATCGTTTGCCGCAACTCACTAATCCTACCTACATTTTACAATAGTATTATTAATTCTAAACATCTAAGTAAAATATGGGAAAGATTAAAGTAAAAAGGAAGAGCACCCTCATCGACATGACCGCGATGAGTGACGTGACAGTACTTTTGCTTACCTTCTTCATGTTGACTTCGACGTTCCTTCAGAAAGAGCCCACCCAGGTAGTGACACCCCCGTCGGTATCCACCCAGAAGATTCAGATGTCGAACGTAGCCCAGGTACTTGTGGCCACGAGCGAGACTGACAAGGATACCCCCAAGGTGTATATCTCGGTGACAGGAGAAGCAAACCCCGACATCCCTGAGGACAATCCCGGGGCATGGGGTTCTGAGAACCTCCGCAAGGAAATCCTGAAAAATGCGGTTGCTCTTTACATGGAAGCCGGCGGTAAGGATCCCGGCATCACCAACGAAGACATCGAGAAATTTGCCAAGACAGCCACTTTCGGCGTGCCTATCGGCAAAATGCACGAATTCTTCAGCCTGGATCAGACGAAGCAAGATGAATGGTTGAGCGACCTCGACAGAGCCGATTCCGGAATTCCATTGATCAACTACCTCAGCACCAAAGAACTTGATGCCAACGGCAACCCGGTTAAGACCAATGAATTCCAAATCTGGATGAGAGCGATATTCAACGCTACACCCTACGACGAAGCCTTGCAGACTCTTAACTTCAAGATGCGCAAGACCGGCGAAGGTATAGCAGTGAAAGCCGACCGAGGTACAGCGTTCCACACTGTCAACAAAGTGCTCGAGAACCTCCGCACCATTAAAATGAACAAATTCACCGTCATGACGGCGTTGAAATCTGAAAACGAATAATCATTATGGCACAGATAGAACAATCAGACGGCGGCAAAAAGAAAAAAGGCGCCCAGAAGAAGATGCATATCCATGTCGACTTCACCCCGATGGTGGATATGAACATGCTCCTTATCACGTTCTTCATGCTTTGTACCACGATGATTAAATCGCAGACACTTAGCATCGCCCTCCCCGCGCCTCCCGATCCCAATCAGGAGCGCACGCAGGACAACTCCGAAACGGTAGCCGAGTCAAAGGCAATCACCATGATCATCGACACCGAACGTGATAAAGACGGAAATGTCATTACAGATGCCGACGGCAACAGCAACGACGTGGTATATTACTACTTCGGCTTCGAGCCCACTATAGACGAGAACAAGAACGTCATATATGGTGGCGAAGGCTACACCGTTGACAACACCGTTAAGGCAGAGAAGTTTATCGGCAACGACGGCAGCGCCACACAGGGCATACGCCGCGTGCTCCATGACAGAAATGCCCAGGTGCTTGAGAAGCTTGAAAGCTACAAAGACCAGTGGCGTCGTGGCAAAATCAGCGAGGAAGAATTCCAGAATATCGCCCGCGAAGTCCGCAACGACAGTACGTTTACCACCCGTCCGCAGGTCACTGTCAAAGCTACTCCCGAAGCTTCATGGCAGAGTGTGATCTCAGCCCTCGACGAAATGCAGATCAACCAGATTTCGCAATATCGTATCGGCTCGTTCACTCCTACCGACTCTCTTTTGATAGTAGATTACAAACGTCGTAATCCTGCCGAATAAGGTGTAAGATTTATTAACTTTTAAAATTGTAAGAACATGGCAAAAGATGTAGATCTTTCATCAAAAGAATGGACCGACCTTATATTCGAAGGCAAAAATAAAGAATTCGGTGCCTATACCCTCCGTCAGGGTAGCGACCGCCGCCACAATCTCGCAGTCATCTACGTGATCACCGGTCTGGTAGTCGTACTCGTTGGAGCTTGGCTCTACGGTATGTACCGCGCAGAAAAGGAACGTGCGGAAAAAGAACGTATCAATGAACTCCTTGAACTCCTTGCCAACAACGAGCAGGTACAGTTTGACGACCTTTCGGTCGAACTCGACATAGAAGAGAACCAGATGGAACAGGAGGAGGAAATCCCCGAACCCGAGCAGGAAGAAGCTCTCGCCGAGGAAATCCTCAACACCGAGAAGTTCACCGAATTCCTTGTTCAGAAAGACGAAGACGTTAAAGAAGAAGTAAAATCAGCCGATGAAGTGAAGGATACTTCGACAGCTCTCGGTTCAACCGACTTCGACCAGGGTACCGACGACCTCAACGTTGTCCGCGAACACAAAAACGAAGTCATCGTTGAAGAGAAAGCTCCGGTTGTAGAGGAAACCAAGGTATTTACCTCAGTAGAGCAGATGCCTCAGTTCCCCGGCGGCGAAGGCGAGCTTCTCAAGTGGATTTCAACTCACATCAAGTATCCTACCATTGCAATGGAAAACAATGTCCAGGGTAAGGTAGTAGTACAATTTGTGGTGACCCGCGACGGCTCAATCGGCGAAGTAAAAGTAGCACGCGGAAAAGACCCCGACCTTGACAAAGAAGCTGTACGCGTAGTCAAGACCTTGCCTAAGTTTATCCCCGGCAAGATGAACGGTCAGGCCGTCAACGTGTGGTACACCCTTCCGATTAACTTCAAGCTTCAGGGCGTGTAATCAATGACACTGACGCTTGCACCCGCAAGCGACTCTCAATAACCGGCGAAGCCGCTGCTCCGCTCCCCCCGAGGGACGAATAGCAGCGGCTTCGCTGCTTTTTTATGCCAGTCAACGAACTCCGCTATTGATAATGTTGTTTAAATTTTGTATTTTTGGCCTACGAATATTGCCTCAACGGCATTAGGCCGACGCCATGCACCGCGTCCGGACAAACTGAATTTATTTACCGACTAACGTTTCAACCGATATGAGCTCATTTATAATCGAGGGTGGCCGAAAACTCTCAGGGACCATCGAACCGCAGGGCGCCAAGAATGAAGCCCTCCAGGTGATAAGCGCCTGCCTGCTCACCACACAGGAAGTCACAATAGAAAACATACCCGACATCGTCGACGTGCGCAACCTGATAGGCCTGCTTGAGGCCATGGGAGTGAAAGTGACCCGCAACTCCAAGCATTGCTACACATTCCGCGCCGAGACAATCGACACCGACTATGTATACTCGATGGACTTCATACAGCGCTCGTCGAAACTCCGCGGCTCGGTGCTGCTGATCGGTCCGCTGCTCGCCCGCCTGGGACGCGCATATTTTCCCAAACCGGGAGGCGACCAGATCGGACGCCGCAAGGTCGACACGCACATACAGGGACTGATGGCGCTCGGAGCCACTGCCGAATATGACCACGAAATGGCATCTTTCCGCCTCGAAGCTCCGGAAGGCGGTCTCAAAGGCTCATATATGCTGCTCGACGAAGCGTCAGTGACCGGTACGGCCAACATCATAATGGCCGCCGCTCTCGCCAACGGTGAGACTACAATATACAATGCCGCATGCGAGCCTTATCTTCAGCAACTGTGCCGCATGCTCACATCGATGGGTGTGGAAATACGCGGCATGGGCTCAAACCTTGTGACAGTGAGCGGCACGGCCGACATCCGCGGCACACGCCACCGCATACTCCCCGACATGATTGAGGTAGGCTCGTTCATCGGGCTGACAGCCATGACGCAATCGTCTATCACAATCCGCAACGTCTCTATCGACAATCTCGGCATCATACCGCAGAGTTTCCGCCGCCTGGGCATCAAGATACAGCAGCAGGGCGATGACCTGTTCATTCCCGAACAGGATACCTTTGAAATAGAGACAGGACTTGACGGCTCAATACCGACAATCGCCGACGCACCTTGGCCCGGACTCACGCCCGACCTTCTCAGTGTCATTCTCGTGGCTGCCACGCAATGCAAGGGGAGCGTGCTCATACACCAGAAGATGTTTGAGAGCCGACTCTTCTTCGTCGACCGCCTCATAGACATGGGCGCGCAGATTATACTCTGCGACCCGCACCGCGCCGTAGTCATCGGCCTCGACCACCGCTATCCGTTGCGTGCCCACCGCATGTCGTCGCCCGACATCCGCGCCGGCATCGCCCTTCTGATAGCCGCATTGTCGGCCAAAGGCACTTCGGTCATCGGCAATATCGAGCAGATACAACGCGGATATGAGGATATCGACATACGCCTCAACGCTCTCGGCGCATCGATAGCCCGTCAGTAGCCGCCGATGCCTTGCCCCGGCCGCGTATACCGTTCAGCGTGAACCGAGCCTGCGCCCGCCAAGGTCGACATACGGCACTCCGGCAGCATCCAGCTCCGACGCATAGCGTCGCCGGCGCCGGCGGTTGATATCGGAGCCCAGCACAATCGTGTCGGCATGTACTTTGCGGCTGAGAGCCACAGGGTCGCCATACCATCGCGCTGTCACAAGACAATAATCGGGCTTTACGCCACTGTAATCCGGCGCCGGCCGCGGCATGGCATGCGCCACCACCATTGTACGCCGCCCGAAACGGAGCATCGCGTCATGGCGCAATGACAATGAATCGAGCGGATGTATGTCAATGCAGCTTATTCCGCGCGTGGCTATGTAATCACGGTACCGGTCGCTCCACATCAGTGAGTCATAAGTGAAATTACGTGGCGGCGATGTAGTCAGCATGCGCAGCGTGTCGCCACGGTGCAACGCCACTGTCGTTGCTTTGCCCGAGCGTACCATATAGGCCTCCCCGTCGGGATAGTCAGGCCGCAGGGCCGATGCCACGCCGACGGTGAAGAGCAGCGTTGCCCCGGCAAGTGCAAGCCAGCACTTATGGCGCAGATAAAGGAATGCAGCGACAAACGCCACTACGGCATACATGGGCAGCGCAAGCCATGCATCGGGATAGATACCGTCGACCGAAGCCCCGGGCAGATGCGCCACTGCCTCAACCACGGCGTCAAACAGAGAATATACATTGTCGAGAACCAATGCGAGCCATGTCGGCTCTGCCCCGAGAAACAGCAGCACCACATACAGAAATCCGGCCGATATCATCACCGGCATAACAGCCGCGGCAGCTATATTGGCAATGAAAAAGTAGACAGGAACGGTGTGGAAATGTATCGCCACAAGCGGAAACGTGCCCATAGTCGCCGCCAGAGTGGCCGCCGCAGCCGCCCATATC
The DNA here is from genome assembly GCA_947174635.1 of uncultured Muribaculaceae bacterium. Taxonomy (GTDB): domain Bacteria; phylum Bacteroidota; class Bacteroidia; order Bacteroidales; family Muribaculaceae; genus JAGBWK01. Next base: position 51,893 of record CAMWJS010000001.1, on the reverse strand, counting down.
CGATAGCCGCGCATGCCCCGCCCTGCCTCAGGCATAAGGCGGGGCGTGAACAGTATGATTGAAAGTGTTGCGGCAAACGAAAGCTGAAATCCGGGCTGCATGAGCGACAGCGGCGAGAACACCAGTATCAGTATCGCGGCCAGACACAACGCATTGAGCGACGAGCGCGGCCGGTCGAATATGAGCGCGAGCAATACGGCCGACGCCATAATGGCTGCACGGCAAACGGACGGGGACATGCCTGTGAACAATGCATAGCCCCACAAGGCGGCAACCGTAATCCACCAACGCGCCTTCCTATGCCCTGCAACGACAAGCGGCATCAGCAATACCGATATGACAAACGCTATCACTGCCACATGCGCCCCGCTCAAGGCGAGAACGTGAGCGACTCCGGCTACGGCATATTCGCGCCTGACAGAGGCTTCGAGCGACGAACTGTCGCCGGTCAGAACAGCGGCCAGAAACACAGCCGCGCCTTCATCAAGTGCTGAGGAAAAGAGCTTGTCGACCACCGCCGTCCGCCACCTCTTCAGCGCAAGAAATATGTTGCCGCTGCGACCTGTTACATCCAGCGAGCCTTTCGGCACGTAGCACAGCAACGATATCCCGTTATTGTAGCAGTAGGCCGACATGTCGTCCTCGAGAGGCAGGTCGGTGGAGCGCGACGGCAACGAGTATGTGCCCGACAGGCTTACCTTACTGCCAGCTTCAATGACCGGCTCGAACGACGGATATGTCACCTGCATCCTGAACGGACGTCCTGCGGCGGCGTCGACATCGACTATGAACCGCTGATGTGCGGGAAGCAACGCCACGTCAGTGACCACTCCGCTTACCACGGTGCCACGGTCGGGAGCCCCGGCAAACTGACGCGGAAGCGCCATTGCCGTTGCCACTGCCGCAAGCGACAGCGACAGAAATATTTCCACAAGCACCGCCGTCCTGCGCGACAACGCGGCCAATACTGCCGCCGCGAGCGCCGCCGCAACCGTAATCCACGGCGACACGGGGAGGAAACGGACACACAAAACCCCTGCCACGACACCCGTAAGTATCGGCAGCAGGGGCATGTATGACAATGGAGGGCGTGTCAGTCGCATGTGTGACGGCACGCAGTTATATCGTAAGCTTCACGACAAAGAAACTCGACACACCGATGATTATCCACAGCGCCACGGCAAGCAGCAACGGACGCACTCCTACCCTTCTGACGGTCGACAGCGACAGACTTGCGCCGATAAAGAACAGTGTCACGACAAGCATCTTCTTGGCAACGTAGACGATACCGTCGGTCAGCCCCTGAGGCAGTCCGAGATAGGTGTTGACAAGCATTGCCACAACGAAAAGAAGAATAAACCAGGGGATTGATATCTTGGCCGAATTCTTGTCGCGGAACAGGAACATCGTGACAAATGCCAAAGGAATAATCCACAGAGCGCGTGTGCACTTGATGACAGTGGCAATCTCGCAGGCCTCGCGGCTGAATGCATCGCCGGCGCCTACCACCGACGAGGTGTCGTGTATGGCTATCGCAGCCCATGTGCCGAACTGCTGGTCGGTCATTTCGAAATAGTGGCCCATCGGAGGGAAAATGAAGAGCGCTATGGCATTGAGTATGAAGATGACACCGAGCGATACGGCCATCTCCTCGTCGTTGGCGCGCAACACGGGACCTACGGCGGCGATTGCGCTACCCCCGCAGATAGCAGTGCCCGACGATATCAGATAGCTGGTCTTGCGGTTGAGATGCAGCCAGTAGCCGATAAGTACGCCGAACGCCATGACTCCGATTACCGACACTATGGTGAACATCATGCCCTGGCCGCCTGACTCCAGCGCCTTGGTGACACTCATGCCGAAGCCGAGGCCTACCACCGATGCCTGCAACAGATATTTCGACCCTTTTTTATTGAATTTCGGGAAAGGCATCGGAAATACGAATGCAAAAAGCAGGCCGACGAACAAAGCCACCGGCGCTGTAGCCACCGGCAGGCCGAACATATCAAACGGAAAGAGCAGAAGCACTACAATTGCGGCATATACCCACTTGGCGAGCATACTCCTCATCGAAGGAGCATCCGCCTCCATAACAAATTCACTCATAAACTTTATTGATAAATATATTGAAAGATGTGCAAGTGCGGCCGGTTATTCATTCCATATATTCCATGCCGCAAATGCCTGAAGAAGAAGCATTTCAAGTCCGTTTTTAGTTTCAGCGCCGTGCTCTGCCGCCTTGCGCATGAACATCGTCACATCGGGGTTGTAAAGAAGGTCGTAGCAAAGATGCTCCTCGGTGAGACAGTCATAGGGAATGTCGGGGCATTCATCGACATGGGGATACATGCCGAGCGGCGTAGTGTTGACTATGACAAGATGGTCGGCCATAATCTCAGGCGTAAGGTCACTGTAGGAAATTACGCCCTCACGCGGGGTGCGCGACACAAGCTGAGACTCGACGCCAAGGTTTTCAAGCCCTCTCACTACTGCTTTCGAAGCACCACCCGTGCCAAGCACGAGAGCCTTCTTACGGCGTCCGCCGAGCAGCGGGACTATGGAGTCGGAGAAACCTATGATATCGGAATTATAGCCTTTGAATTTAAGGTCGCCACCTTTGCCTCGTATGAATTTTATGACATTGACGGCTCCGATTTTGGCGGCATCCCCGTCAAGTTCATCAAGATACGGTATCACCTGCTCCTTGTAGGGTATGGTGACATTCAGTCCGGAAAGGTTCGGATACTCGCTTATCACCTCCATCAGGTCGCCGATGTCGGGAAGCTCAAAATTGAGATAACGGGCAGCAATACCCTCCGCTTCAAATTTCTGATTAAAATAATTTTGTGAGAATGAATGGGTCAGAGGATATCCGATGAGTCCGTAAATTTTTTCGTTGCTAAGCATAATGTTTGAGCTTCAATGTTTCAGATATGCAAATATAATCAATTTTTGGAGGCAAAGTATTTGTTTGGCAAAACTTTGACAGATTTTTTTATGCGTTGATTGACGGGATATCGAGCCATTGAGCTCCGGGGAAATGCGCCGACACGTAGTTTCTGATGTAACCGCGCGTCTCGGGGGCAATGACCGGGTCGGTGTCGAAATGTGTATTGTAGAGAAGATAGCGCAGATTGAGACCGCGGCGGGCAATGGCCTCGAGAGCGAGCAGCGTGTGGGATATGGAGCCGAGTTTCGCATTTGTCACCAGCGCCACGTCGAGATTGCGGTCGGTGACGTAGTCTACCGTAAGGTAGCTGTCGGTAAGGGGCACCATCAGTCCGCCGGCGCCCTCCACAAGCAGTGTGTCATACTTTGCCTCAAGCTGCTTGCGGGCGGTGTCAATCGCCTCAATGTCGACTTCGCGCCCGTCGACCTTTGCGGCAAGATGGGGCGACGACGGATAGGTGAATATCATCGGCGCCGTCAGGCTGTATTCCTCCTCATTGATGTCGCGGTGCATGATGCGGCGGTGAAGCTCGATATCTTCCGAACGTCCTTCATTGCCGGTCTGCACCAGTTTCTGAGTCATTACCGAGCGTCCGCTTTCCGCGATGCGGTTCGCGAGATATCCGGTAGCATATGATTTTCCGGCATCGGTGTCTATGCCGGTTACGAATATTGTCTCCTTATCCATGTTTCCTTATTATTATGAATCGGGTGTTGAATGTAAGCACTGCCTTGCCGTCGACCGTCAGCATCCTCATCAGGCGCCTCGTGTCGGCTATCGACATGGCTTTCCGCGCGAGGGAATTGACTCCGGTGGCACGCATGTGGGCGAGCGCCTCAGAGGGGGTATCGAATGTGAGGTCGAAACTGCGCGTGAAAGTCTCGCAGTCTGCGCCTTCGAGCCTGCACAGCACATCGTCGAGCTGCGGATAATGCATCGGCGAGGCTCCGTCGAGCATGGCGAGCTGAGGTATAGTGCCGTCGACGTAGCACGAAATGAAAGCTGTGCCTCCGGGTTTAAGCACCCGTACAAGCTCTCTGACAGCGCGCCGTGGAGAATTGAACCACTGTATGGTGGATGATGAGAATATCACGTCGGCCGACCCGTCGGCCATGCGCCGAAGCTCTATCTCGGCGTCGCATGCGCGCGCTTCCACTTCGTTGCCGTTCACGCCGTCGACCGCGGCCGGAGCGAGGTCCCAGAGGGCGATGCGGCTGTCGGCAAACATCGGAAGATACATCTTTGTCAGTACGCCTGTGCCGCTGCCTATCTCAATCACCGACAGGTTGCGTCTGACGCCGTGCGATGCCGCTTCGGCGAGAATTGCAGCGACCTTGCGCTGCACCTCCGCCTCGCGTTCGTAGGATGTGGAGGCGGAAGCAAAGCGGTCGCTGACAAGCTCTTTGTCGACAAACGCCGACGCGATGAAGCTGTTGAAATCAATGGCATGGTGTGCGGCCTGAAGCACGCGGACACGCTCCGACGCACTCTCCCACGCACGTCTCATATTGTCAATCGGGAATATCAGATCAGAGTCCGACAGATATATCTCATCCCAGTTGGCCGCATCGGCGTCACAATCGGCCGGGATACGCCTGCGCACGGCAATCAGTTCGTCGCGCAGTTCATCAAGCCCTCGCTGCGGCAGTTCGGGCATAAGCCGTGACATGCCGTCGCGGCCGCCACATATACGGCGGTAGAATTTCAGCAGCGATGTCTCGTCGGGAAGTGCCGATGTGAGGTCATAGATGCGCGGAGGTATGCCGTAGCTGTCGCTTATGGGACAGAGTGTACCGTTGATTGCAATAGTCCGTGTAAAGGGCAATTCCGGATGCGCCGATATGAATCTGTCGGCATGCCACACGCCGAGCGACCACGCAAGCACACAGATTTCATCATAGCCACGGACAGCGTCAATGTCGAAATCATCGTTTCGGTAATCGTAGACAACAAGTATGTCATATCCCGGTTTTGACAATGCGGCGAAAACGGATGCGTCCATGCCCCACCCTGCAAAAAACAGAATGAGACGAGGCCTGCAATTTCCGCTGTCATGCCCTCCGGCGTTATCTGAATGCTGTATAAATTTCTGCTGCATAGATATCTGCATCACGCCATCCGACAAAATCGTTTCGCGGGCGCAATCAGTAATGCAAATTTACACATTTCTTCGCGTAAATCATTAAGAGAGCGTTTGAATTTAAACCGTATTAACAATAAAAGAGAATGAAAGTCAAAACTTCGAACTAATCCTGAGGCCTTTTTCGGTTAATTCCGCCACAATAAACACACCATCCCCCCCGACATTAATCAACACAAAAAAGCCATGCCGGAAAAAACATGCGACTACGGTTTTATTCCGTAAAAAAATTACGGAAGATAAAAACTTTTTGTATCTTTGCCTTGTCACTACAATCGAACGAGCCTTATGCTGAAAAAATTTGCTGTAAAAAATTACCGAGGATTTACAAAACGTATTGAACTCGACCTGTCAAAACCGAGCAACTATGCGTTCAATCAATATGCCATATCCAAGGGGATAATAAAAAACGGTATCATATATGGGCCGAACGGCATCGGTAAGTCCAATTTAGGGCTTGCTATATTTGATATTGAATATCATCTTGCCCAGTTGAAATCAAAGAAGAATGACTACTACAGCAACTTTGTGTATGCAGGAAACGCTAATCTCTTCGTCGAATTCGAATATCTGTTTGATTTTGACGGACAAGAAGTTTCATACAATTACTCAAAGGCCAGCGGAGGCAAGTTGAAAAAAGAGGAACTGAAACTGAACAACGATACTGTTTTCACCCGCGACAATGACGCCGTCCGCATCAATGAAAAATACTTTCCCAACACATCAAGCATAGAGGAACAGTTTCAGGAGAATGCCAACAATGTGTCAGTGATAAGCTACCTGCTTGCAGTTTATCCCCTCGGGAAAGAGCATTTTTTGATTAAATTACATAATTTCGTCGATGGTATGCTGTGGTTTGCGAGCCTTGAGACCCGAGAGTTTATCGGCGTTGAAACAAAAGCCAACGGCAGCATCGAAGAATATATAATAAACAACGGACTTGTTGACGATTTCGCAATGTTCCTCAAAAGGGTCAGCGGACAGGAATTTGAATTCATACAGCCACAAGAAGGAGAAACCATGCTTTGGTACAAAGTCGGGGACTCCAGACTTCCGTTCTGCTTCACCGTATCAACCGGTACCCGCTCCCTTGAACTCTTCTATTTCTGGCTGAGGCACATGAAAGATACGACATTTGTTTTCATAGATGAATTTGATGCATTTTATCACTTCCGCCTCGCCTATAATATATGTAAAGAGCTGTTCAGCCTGCCATGTCAGGTTTTTCTCTCTTCACACAACACCTACCTGATGACAAACGACCTTCTACGGCCTGACTGTAATTTCATACTCAATGACGGAGAGATAAAATCGCTCAACGAATGCACCGACAAGGAATTGCGTTTCGGCCACAATATCGAGAAACTGTTTCGCGGTAAAGCTTTTGGCGTATGATACTGTTTGTCTTTGAAGGCGAAAGAGAGTGTCCGGTTTTCGCCACATTGCAGCGCCTGTTTTTCGAAAAAGAGATTGACCCGTTCATTTGTGTATACAAGAGCAACATCTATTCCCTCTATTCAAAAATAAAAGAATATGATGTAATCGGCGGCATGGAGGAAGTTGACACAGTATCTGTCCTCAACGATATTCTTGTCAGTCAAGGCAACAATACCCTATCCGGGATAAACGAATCGGACATATCTGAAATATTTCTCTTTTTCGACTATGATTTTCACCATAGCCGCGGTTCGCTTGAAGAAAACAACCTGCATCTGAAAGAGTTGCTCGAATATTTCAACGAAGAAACAGGGACCGGAAAGTTGTACATCAATTACCCAATGATTGAGTCGTTACGATATACTAAAGCTTTGCCGGACAATGATTACGTCGACTACACCATACCGCGTTCCGACTGTTGCAGGTTCAAACATATAGCAAGCACATTCTCTCATTACAAGTCATTCGACCATCTGATGCTATCCTCCAACCCAAAAGAGTCGGAAGAAAAGAAAAATTTGCGAGAGCAGACAGTCCGGCAAAACTGGCTTCATCTCGTAGACATGAATGTGCGCAAAGCCAATAGTCTATGCAACGGAGAACATAAATATCCTCACAGAAAGGAATACATCGGCCAATCGCAGATATTCACGTCACAACTCGAAAAGCACGTGATGACAGAAGAATGTTGCGTCAGCATACTCAATTCATTTCCCTTATTCATCTACGAATATCGTGAAAATTTGCCTATAGATTTATTATAAAGGAGATGTATACAAAAAAAGCCATGCATCGGCGCACGTCGGTTAGGACGCTTGCAGGATGCATGGCTTTATAAGTTTAGTAATCTGTCAGATTATTATGCCTTGGGGGCGGCGGGAGTGGGTGATATCGCAGTTGCCGAGGGAGCGGCGGCGGCAACGGCCATCGGTTTGGCCTCCCAGCCGAGAGCTGATGCTCCGAGCACTGCGGCATCGGCCTCCTTGAGTTCTGAAAGGAGGATTTTGACTTTGCCTTTCCAGGGATTCATCACATTCTTTTCGAGCGAGTTGCGCAGCGGACGCATAATCAGGTCGCCGCTCTTTGACAGACCGCCGAAAAGGATGAATGCTTCGGGAGCGGAGAATGCAGTGAAGTCGGCAAGCGCTTCGCCGAGGATTTCGCCGGTGTATTCGAAGATGTCTTTTGCGATTTTGTCGCCGGAGATGGCTGCGTCGTATACGTCTTTCGATGTGATTTCATCGATAGGAATGTTGCGCAGGAGCGAGGGCTCGGTGCGTACTTCGAGGAATTCACGCGCAGTGCGTGCCACGCCGCTTGCCGAGCAGTATGCTTCGAGACAGCCGGTGCGTCCGCAACCGCATAGACGTCCGTTGTGACGCTTCATGACCACATGGCCGAGTTCGCCGGCAAAGCCGTCGTGGCCATAGACAAGCTGTCCGTTGATGACGATACCTGAACCGACACCTGTGCCGAGGGTAATCATGATGAAATCACGCAGACCGCGGGCAGCGCCGTAGGTCATTTCGCCGATAGCGGCGGCGTTGGCGTCGTTGGTGATGGCTACAGGGATACCGAATTTCTCGCTCACGAGCTGAGCCAAAGGTATGGGAGCAGGCCAAGGGAGGTTGACATTAGTCTCTATGCAACCTGAAAAATAGTTGGCATTAGGAGCGCCGATACCGATGCCGTGGATTTTATCGTTGGCATCATTAATTTCAATCAGTTTTGAAAGCTCAGAGTAAAGTTCTTCGATATAATCTTCGATTTTGCTGTGCTTTTGTGTCTTTATTGAAGAGCTTGCTATAACAACTCCTCGTGCATCTACGATACCGAAAACGGTATTGGTGCCACCTATGTCGATACCGACAACGTAAGGTTTTGCCATGATAGTTAATTTAATGATAAGAAATTGGTTGAAATATTTTTGACAAATATATAAAAAAACTTTTGAGTAGACACAACGTTAATAAATAAATTATGTAAATTTGCGAAATAAGGTTATCTATTTAAATTAAATTATACAAATTATGAATGCAGTCAAGAAATTAATTCCCGCATTGCTGATCGCACTGGGATTGCTCGCCATCGGGCTGGGCATCCGTTCCGGTTTCAAATCGATGTCGTCGGCGCAGCGCACTGTCAGCGTAAAAGGGCTGTCGGAGCGCGAAGTCAAAGCCGACAAAGTCACGTGGCCCATCTCCTATCAGATACAGGGCAACAATCTGCCGTCGCTTTACGACCAGACAAACGCCACCAACAACAAAATACTTGATTTTCTCCACAAAGCGGGCATCACCGAAAGTGAAATCAGCATCAACGCTCCGGAAGCTTATGACCGCGCCTCCAACAACTATAGTTCTGACCGCTATCAATACCGCTACAACATCACGGAAGTAATCGTTGTCACCTCTTCACAGGTCGACAAAGTGGATGAGCTGATACGCAGCCAGGGCGAGCTGCTCAAGGAGGGCATCGCAATATCAAGCAACGACTACAGCAATCCTATCCAATATGAGTTCACCGGACTCAACGACATCAAGCCGCAAATGATTGCAGCGGCCACTAAAAATGCCCGCGAAGCGGCTCAGAAATTTGCCGACGACTCCGAAAGCAAACTCGGCAAAATCCAGACTGCGAACCAAGGCCAGTTCTCCATCACCGACCGCGACCAGTACACCCCCTCAATCAAGAGTGTGCGCGTAGTCACTACCCTCACCTACTTCCTCGAAGACTGACAATCAACAATAAAACCCAATACATGAAAGCGGGCTGCACAAAAATTGAAGTGCAGCCCGCTTTTGTACATCTTTGTCGATTCCTACAATATTATATATAATAAATCCTACAAAATTATATAATAATATAATAAGAGGTGTATTTTACCATTCGCGGTCAACTCTCCGGGGCCTACGGGCCACTGTGTGTCCATTCGACCCCGGTTAATAGCAGACCCTCGAGCCGCCGGCTCTCCGCGACTTGAAACGCATTGGAGACGCCCTTGCTCCTTAAATAAGCAGCATTTGGATGTGCTATTCAATGCGTCTACATCTTAATCGCATAGCCCGTTAGATACAGCTATAGCGCGTGGACGAGATGCCACCGCACCACTTAAGCAAACAGCATTGAATCACGTACATACTGCCGGGTTGGTATTTTTTATGTGCATGGGGCGGGGGCGACAGCCTATGATGCATTATGGGAAAACCAATATTTCTGAAATGATTGTCGGGATAATCATAGTTTTGGGTGTACGCGGTCATCGTCGGTTATCAGACGGATTGGCCGACAGGGATTACCGGCGGCAAATGTGGATGCCGGGATTGATTTTGTAACCACGCTGCCTGCTCCTATTACAGCGCCGTCGCCAATCGTCACCCCCGGGAGCACTGTGACGTTTGATGCAAGCCAGACATTGTTGCCGATTGCGATGGGCTTTGCCTGCATTATGCCGGCGTTGCGCTGTTCGGGCAACATGGCATGGGTGATTGTGGCAAGCGTACAGTTGGGGCCTATCATTACGTTGTCGCCAATCTCAACACACGCTTCGTCAAGGATTGTAAGATTGAAATTGCCGATAAAATTCTTTCCTATATGAATATTATGTCCGAAATCGCATCTGAATGGCGGATTTATGACTAAATTCTCCCCTACCGATCCTAAAAGACGTCTCAACAATTCATTCCGGCGGTCCTTCTCCGAGGGTCTCAGGGCATTTATCTCAAAACAGGCATCGGCACATCGGCAAAGCATAGCAGACACTTCGGGCAAATCATTTGCCGAACCATATACCCAATGTCCTTCTCCTAACAATTCAAATATTTTTCCGTCCATATCTGCAAAAACACATTATACAATATCTTAATTTTTAAAGATACTGCAATTTAATCAATCCGTGCCCAATATCAAAATAAAGATGTAGAACCTATATAAAATAGCAAACCACTTCTCACGAAGCGGCTTCCTAAAAAATCCTCGATTATATTCGAGGCAAACAAACCTAACATAAAACACGATTATTACCTATAGAGTATTATCCAAATACTTAATCCAATTAAAAAATACTAACCCACAAACTAATTCCTAATTTAACAAATCCTAATTTTGTCTCTAATCCTATTATAAAGTCAATTTGTTTTTGTCTCGTTGACTTTATGTTTACGATGCAAAGTTAGTGCAATTATTTCATTTGTCAATACTTTTTAGCATCATACAATGCAATAATATAGAGTATATAGATAATGAATTAATTTTAACCACTTGATTTTTAGAACAATAAAGCCATATAAGTTTTATGTAAATATAGACTATATTATAAATTAAATCAGGGTATTTTTCTACAGACAGGCCATTACAAACGTCATATTTTTTATTTTTTCAACTACATTAAATAGAATTCGAGGCAAAGAAAAAAAAATCATTCAACCGTAGAGTGGAGAATATCAATCAACTCACGGCGGTCGTGTACTTTTATCTCAGTCTGCGAATAGTCAATCAGCCCTCTCGACTTCATATTATCGAGAGTAGATATAAAAGATGAACGCTGCACTCCAAACAGCGAATAGAGATCGCGCTGCCTGCATGTCATGGTTATATCGGTGCCGGCGCGCTGAGTCAGCGCCACAATCCAGAACGCTATCCGCTCTTCAAGGCTTCCGGTAGCTATAGACAGGATGCCATCGACAGCCTTCTGTGCATTCATCGACAACAAATTGAGATAGTTGATGAGGAAAATAGAGTCGCTGTTGAGTATTTTCATGTAGTCGGCTTTAGAAATCTGAAGCACCCCAGTCGGTTCAAGCGTCACAACCGTACATGGATAGACCGTAGAACGGCCAAATATATATTCGGGCGCTATCACGTCGGGCGCCTTAAGCGTCTGCGACACGGTAAAACGTCGGTCAGAGTTGGCAATACTCATTCTTACTTTACCTGAGATGATAAATTTGATATGTGTGCATTGCTCCCCTTCGGAAACAATCGTCTCTCCTCCAAGAAATTTCAAGAAATGAAATTTCGTATTCCCTACAATTTCAAGCATTTTTTCATAGGTAACACCGCTGAAAAGAGGCAACCCCATCAATAGTTGATACATCTGATCCATCTCGAATATCATTTAAGACGTTAATATAAGTAAGTAACTGTTTAAAATTATTTTATACCAACCATTCTCATTATTTAAAACAGTTACCTTATGTGCCTATATGACAGTAACAATCAACTGCCCTCCCCCAATAACGGGACGATGCCGCACATATCTACATTATGAACAATTCTAAAAACAAAAAGTTAATATGATGACGCCGAGCCAATATCTGAATAACGTAGCGCCTGCTTGACTGCAAAACAGTTTCCCATAACCTATATTTCGCAATCTCGCTATGACACTATCTATCTCATAGCCGACGTCAGAGCATACCGGCATGTGCCCGCCGATATATCTGAATTGAATTGACGATGTTGTGCCATGCGATATAGCAAGCCGGGCCGACAGATGCTATCGGATCGAGATAAGTCAATGCGAGCCATATAGCCAGAACCGTATTTTTTTGGCCGAGGCTCTGGGCTCCGGCAATACGGTCGCCATAATGCTCTCCAATTTTTCTGCCAAAATAAAACTGAGCCAGACAGGCAAGCAACGACAGCACTGCCATGACCGCTATTTCCGGGATACGCGAGGCGGGCTCCTTCATCAGAAAGCTGACCGAATTTCCGACAACGATTATTAGTGACACCGCCCATATATAAAACGACAACCCCTGATGACCGGCGATTTCTTCTCTTACCCTGGGGAATGTAACCTTAAGCGCCATCGCAACCGCAAGCGGGCCAAGAATCAAAGGGAGCACATTGATGGCGATGCGCGAAAATGAGGCTATAAAGCTGACATTGGCGCCATTGCCCATAAATGCAAGTATAGCCGGAGCCGTTATCGCCACAATAAGATTACTCAGCAGAGAGTAGGCAGCAACGCGCTCCACTTTGCCGCCAAGCATTCCCGTTATAACGGGCGCGGCAGTAGCTGTAGGGCAATATATACAGATGAATATGCTTTGTGCCACAGAGAAATTCAGCGGACTCAAAGCCGCAAACACAGCGGAGGCGCCTAAAACCTGTATGGCCAGAAGCCACCACATGGAACCATCGATCCTGAAATGCCGCAACGACACCTTGCAGTAGGTGATAAGCAGCATTACAAAAATGAGATAGGGTGACAAAAACGCCACATATCCTATCTGACGATGGAGCAACACTCCCACAACCATAGCTATCGGGAGCATCCACGGTTTGATTTTCTTCCTGAAATTCTGCATTACAAGCTATATATTTATTACCCAATGCTGTTCACTTTATGTGCGACGGCGATTTACCTTCATGGTATTATTCTCTATTTCAAAACATTACCAAGAAGCGGCACACCAACGCCTCAATCTACATTGCATTAGCAAACAGCTTTGATTCATTACAATAAGTCACTGTTTTAAAATTATTTTATACCCGCCATTCTCATTATTTTAATATTATGCCGGAGTCTTTTCCGTCGCTTTCCGTCTCGTCATCAGTCATGTAGCTCACTACACTTCTTCCTCGCCGGAAATCACCTGAAAAATCCTTCCGTCATAATATCAAAATAATTTTGAACAGTTACCTATATATATTATTACTATATATAAATGTATTTATCGTCGACTGCAGCCGGCAATCAACGCGATGCCGGAACTCAAAAGAAGGCATGCCCTAATGAGCATGCCTTCCTGATATTGTCCGGGCGCCTGTTATGACGCTCTATTATACGTGAATTATTCAGCGACCTGGATTGTAGTAGCGCGGTCAAGAGCGACAAACTTCTCACCCATGTCAACGAGGTTGCCATTGTTGATGGTAGTCTCGAACTGAGCAGCGGGAACACCTGACTTGAGGAGCTGTTTTTCAACTGAAGCCGCACGGTTCTTACGGAGGTTGACGTTGATGCGGTCGTTGCCGGTGTAGTTGTCAGCCCAACCGGTCACGACATACTTGGTGTCGGGGTTGGCTTTCATGACTTCAGCACAAGCCTGGACTACGCGAACATCTTCCTTGGTGAGCTTAGACACGTTGATGGGGAAGTAGATAGTTGCAAGGGGAGCTGCGGGAGCTGCCTCTACCACTTCGGTAGGACGGTCAAGACAAGCCTGGAGCTGAGCTTCGAGGTCGGCGATACGGGCATCGGCAGCCTGGAGGCGTGCGCGGAGAGCATCGCAGTTTTCGGGCTCGGGGCATACGGGGATGATGGGGGCATTCCATTCGCGTTTCTTGAAGAGGTAGGTCACGCCGAGGTAAGCCTGGAGGTCGTAAGAAGTCTTGTTCCAGTCGCCACCCTTTTCGTCGCGGTGGTTGTCAAGAGCAGTGAAGCGGACATCGAGCGAAAGCTGAACCTGCTTGCTTACGTTGAAGCTGTTGATGATACCTGCGCGGGCAGCGAGGATACGGTCTTTTGCGTCCTTGTAGCTTGTCGAGTTGTTGTTTGCGTCATACTGACGGGCAAGAGTCCAGTAGCATCCAACACCACCATATACGGTGAAGTTGTATTTGCGTCCGGGGTGGTAGCCGCACCACCAGTTGGTGACGTTAACCATTGCATCGAATACCGGGCCGATATGTACGAATTTCTGTTTGTACTTGCCCTCAACCATCGGTTCGTCGTAAAGGTTACCTACGCCGGTCACATCAGACAGACCTTTCACCTTGAGCCAGTTTACACCGGCACGAAGTCCGATAATCGGAGAGAACCATTTGCCTACATAAAGTGATGCAGAGGGTTCCCAACGGTCTTTCCAGTCACGATAAGAGTCGTTGGGCGAGAAGAAAATGCCGATACCACCTTCACCGGTTACAAACCAGTTATCTTTGAATTGGTTGAAAAGATAGCCTTGTGAGTGGTCCTCTACATAGGTTACTTCCTGTGAAGATTGAGCAACCATACCCTGGCCCATGAACAAAGCGCAAGCTAAAGCGATTAAACTCTTTTTCATAAAGAATAGTTGTTTATTAAATTTATTGTTAATTTTTTTTCATTCCATAGTTGAAACCCGATTTCGCTGAACAGTATTTTTTTTTGAAGAGAACTCTGACAAGCATCTCCAATATCGGCAGGTTTAAATATCTGTTTCTGAAGAAATAATCAAGTGTTAAATCCTTCTTGGCTTATTGTCGTTTTATTTAGTTATTCAACGAAATTTAATTGTTTTTATCTGTGGTTCTACAAATTTCGCGCTAAGTTAGTATTTTTTTTTGAAAGAGAATTTATTTTTCTTAATAAATTTTCATAATTAAACGCTAAAAGGTTATTTTTTGTTTTTTCTTCGCGAGTCCCCACTGCCAGATGAAACGCAAAAATCTGCACCTTGTTGCTTCACTTTGGCTATTTCATGGCTATTTCATTACGGCAGTTTACATATTTTTAAGCTTTTTGTGAATTATAATGTAATTTTATTATAAAAAAACTTGACAAGGGGGGCTTTGATGTTGTAACTTTGCATGATATCTGCAGCGGGCTTCAGTCCATTTCTGCAGATTGCCGCAGTTTAAATGCCAACACTGACAGTCGACGCACACATCAGATAGAAGCCGGTGTGCCTGAATATAGCACATACGGATTTAATTCAATATGCATATCGCCAGGCGTCGGCGCGCAAGCAAACGGTGGCTTACATGGTCATAATCTCAGTAAATATCATCAATAAAATCAATGAGTGAGACAAACAAACGCACCAGCCTGATGAGTTTCGGCAAGCATCTGACATCGACAGTCAGCGTAGGCATGGTGTTGCTGATATTGGGCATAGTGGGGTGCGCTGCGTTTGCGGCGGGCAATATCACCCGACATATCCGCGAAAATCTGGGATTCAACATGGTGATGCGCATGGACGCCGACCTGACGCAAATCAATGAGATGAAAAAGCGTCTGACTTCGTCGGAGTTTGTGGCGAGTTATGACTATATGTCGCCAGAAGAAATCTTGGAACAGGAGAATGCCTATCTCGGAAGCGATGTAGAGGAACTGCTTGGTGCGAACCCGTATCAACCGGAGTTCAACGTACGCGTCAAAGCCCAATATGCATCGGTTGACTCTCTCAATAAAATCATATCACCGTTGCGCGAGTGCAGCTCGGTGGAAGAGATAACCGTACACACAGAGATGGTGGAATCAATCAACGCCAACATCGGGTCGCTTTCAATTGTGCTGGTCGCGCTGGCGGGCGCGTTGCTCGTGATATCTTTCGTGCTGATAAACAATACGGTCAGGCTGACGATATACTCGGCGCGCTTCCTGCTGCACACCATGCGGCTTGTGGGCGCCACGAACGCATTCATCAGGCGGCCGATTGTCGCGGGCAATATACTCAACGGCATTCTTGCCGCCGTAGTGGCCATACTGTTTCTGTGCCTGCTGCGCATCTATGCGGTGAACATCGACCCGGACCTGGAGCTTGCCCTTCCCTGGGGAGATTTGATCTGGGTGTTTGCCGGAGTAGTGGCCGGAGGCATCCTTATATGCGGCACAGCATCATGGATTGCGACAAACAAATATCTGCGTCAGAGTTACGACGACATGTTCTGATATCAGTTGCGGCAAAAGCCCCATTTACAATTAAACAAAAAAAGATTAATTCATAAATTCACTATGGCAATACCTTCAAAAAAACTACCGAATTCAGGCTCGGCGTCAGGCCGGGAACTTATAAAGGAACAAGCCGGACAATTTCCTCTTGCCAGGAAGAATTTCATATTCATGATAGCTGCCGGACTGCTGATAGTCATCGGATTTCTGCTCATGCTGGGCAGCGGTACAACGCCTGAGAAATTCAATCCCGAGATATTCAGCGCACGCCGTATCATAGTAGGGCCTACACTTGCGTTCCTCGGCTTCGTGTCCATGGGAGTTGCCATCATAATCAAACCGGGCAAAAAGTCGGATGCAGGCAACGGCGAGACCGGAGCGCAAACCAATGGCGTATCAGAGCAATAGGCGTAAAGCACAAAGCAGACTTGCCTCAGATACAGATAGATTTATTCAAGAAATAACTTTCAATACATTCAATAAAATTTCAAAAGGTAAAAAATGGATTGGTTAGATTCCCTTATATTGGGCGTAGTGCAGGGTCTGGCAGAATATCTGCCGATAAGCAGTTCGGGCCATCTGCAGATATGCGAGGACATACTCCACCTCAATATGGAAGGCGCAGGCTCGCTTCAATTCACGGTAGCGCTCCACGTGGCGACGGTGCTGAGCACAATCGTGGTGTTATGGAAAGAATTCCTGCCGCTGGTGACTTCGTTTTTCGGTTTCAAACGCGATGCCAACACCACTTACGTATTCAAGATACTCGTGTCGTGTATCCCCATCATGATAGTGGGTCTGTTTTTCAAGGACAAGGTTGAGACACTGTTTGACAAGAACCTTCTCACTGTCGGCATCGCACTGTGCTGCACAGCGCTTCTGCTGACATTCGCATATTATTTCCGTCGCACCACAGCCGACAGCCCGGCTCTGCGACAGGGAGGCTACCGTCCGCGCGACATCACGTTTCTCGACGCATTTGTCATAGGTCTGGCCCAGGCCGTGGCCGTTATTCCGGGGCTGAGCCGTTCGGGCTCCACAATCGCCACCGGTCTGATGCTCGGCGACAAGCGCGAACAAATAGCGAAATTCTCGTTTTTCATGGTGATAATACCGATATTGGGCGAGGCACTGCTTGATGTCAAGGATATGATTAGCGGAAGCGGTGAGGCAGCCACCAACACTATCGGCGCCGTGCCTTTGATTGTCGGTTTCATCGCGGCATTCACAGTGGGCTGTCTGGCATGCAAATGGATGCTCAACATTGTGAAGAAAGGCAAGCTCGTATGGTTTGCAGTGTATTGTCTCATAGCAGGTTTGCTCTGCATAATTTTCAACTAAACCGTTAAAAAGACTGAGATGAATTTCCTTGCCGGAGAAACAATATGTGTCGACAAGCCTTACGGATGGACCTCCTTTGATGTGGTGAAGCGCATAAGGGGAGTGATGCTGCGCCGCCTTGGCATAAAAAAAATGAAGGTGGGACATGCAGGCACTCTCGACCCTCTTGCCACCGGCGTGATGATTATAGTCAGCGGCAAGTCGACAAAGCTTATAGAGCAGCTGCAGAGCGGTGTCAAGGAGTATATCGCGACGATAGCACTCGGCGCCACCACTCCATCGTATGATCTGGAGACGGAAATAGATGCCCGCTACCCCACCGACCATATCACAAAAGAGCTGACAGAGGAAACGCTTAAAAAATTCACGGGACGCATCGAACAGGTGCCCCCTGCGTTCTCAGCCTGCAAAGTGGACGGGAAACGGGCTTATCACATGGCCCGCAAAGGAGCGGCAGTGGAGCTTAAGCCGAAGATACTCGTAATCGATGAAATCGAGCTGTTGCAATACTCGCAGGAGGAAATAACGATAAGGGTGGTGTGCAGCAAAGGCACCTACATCAGGGCTCTTGCCCGCGATATCGGCGCCGCGCTCGGATCGGGCGGCCATCTCACCGCACTGCGCCGCACCCGCGTAGGGGATGTGACGATAGACCGATGCCTTTCACTCGATGCCGCAGTTGAAATGCTGCGCACGGTGGAAATCGAGACTGACGACGACAATGCCGTCGACAGCGAAGAAACCGCCACTATATAATAAACAGAATAATAAGCCACAAAAAGTAAGATATAAGAAGATGAAGCTTTCTCAATTTAAATTTAAATTGCCTGACGAGCTGATAGCTCAGGAACCCGCTCCGGGTCGTGACGAATGCCGCATGATGCTGGTCAACCGCAAGACCGGCGAGATCACCCATCACGTATTTAAAGAGATTATCAACTATTTTGACGAGGGAGATGTGATGGTGTTCAATGACACGATGGTGTTTCCCGCACGACTCTATGGCAATAAAGAGAAGACAGGCGCCCGCATCGAGGTGTTTCTTCTCAGAGAGCTGAACGAAGAACATAAACTCTGGGACGTGCTTGTAGAGCCTGCCCGCAAAATCCGCATAGGCAACAAACTGTATTTCGGCGAGGACGAATCGATGGTGGCCGAAGTCATTGACAATACCACTTCACGCGGACGCACGCTGCGCTTCCTCTACGACGGCCCCCACGAAGAGTTCAAGGCCGCACTCTACGCTTTGGGCGAGACTCCGCTGCCCGACTACATACAGCGCGAGCCCAACGAAAACGACGTCACCGACTATCAGACCATCTTCGCAAAAAACGAAGGTGCCATCGTGGCACCCGCAGCAGGCATGCACTTCAGCCGCGAGCTCCTCAAACGCCTTGAAATAAAAGGTGTCGAGCAAGCTTTCGCCACAATACACAGCGGATTGGGCAACTTCCGCGAAATCGACGTCGAGGACCTCACCAAACACCGCATGGACTCCGAGCAGATTTTCATCACGCCCCAACTCGTAGAGACAGTCAACAAGGCAAAGACAGAAGGCCGCCGGGTATGCGCAGTCGGCACATCAGTGCTACGCGGCATGGCGACAGCTGTCAGCATGGGCGGCAAGCTCAAAGTCTATGAAGGGTGGACCAACAAATTCATCTTCCCCCCCTACGACTTCACCGTCACCACGGCGCTCGTCACCAACTTCCATCTCCCCTACTCCACCATGCTCATGATGGTGGCCGCATTCGGAGGCTACAACCTCGTGATGAAAGCCTACGACGAAGCCGTGAAAGAAGGCTACCGCTTCGGCGCCTACGGCGACGCCATGCTCATTATTTAAGAATTTAAGAAACTTAATATTATATCGACCGGACTCTATGATACTCAACCAACGCGACGACCGACACGCGCAGGTAATCGACACCGCGCGCCGCATGATGACAGCCATACGCACCGCCCCCAAGGCAAAAGGCAACGACCTCATCGAGACAATACTTGTCGAAGGCGATGACATGCGCCGCCTGTCTGACGCCATGCTCCAACTGTTTGCCGAAACATCGAGACCGGTCTATCAGCGCGACGCCGCCAACATACTCCAGGGCGATGCCGTAGTGCTCGTCGGCATACGCCCCCAGCCTATGGGGCTCAACTGCGGGCACTGCGGCTTCCCGACATGTGCCGACAAGCCCGCATCAGCTCCGTGCGCGTTCAACTCCATCGACGTTGGCATCGCCATCGGCTCGGCGTGCTCGCTTGCTGCCGACAGCCGCGTCGACACCCGCACTCTCTTTTCTGCAGGAATGGGCGCCATGCGTCTCAATCTGCTCCCCGGCTGCCGCCAGGTGCTTGCCATCGCTGTCAGCGCCACTTCAAAAAATCCATTTTTCGACCGCAAGTAATCACTGCGCATGGCCGACACATATCTCACTATAGAGAAACCCTCTGAAGCGGTGTTCCGCGAGAAAATGAGCAAATTTCTCGCTTTCGCACATCATGCCGAGTCGGCCGACGAAGCGAAAGCGGTCATCGCCACCTATCAGAAAAAATATTTCGACGCGCGCCACGTGTGCTGGGCCTACATGCTCGGCTTTGACCGCACCGACTTTCAGAGTAACGACAACGGCGAGCCGTCAGGCACCGCCGGCAAGCCGATACTCGGCCAGATAAATTCGTTCGGTCTCACCGACGTGGTAATCGTCGTGGTGCGCTATTTCGGCGGCATCAAGCTCGGCACATCCGGACTCATAGCGGCCTACCGTGAGGCAGCCCGAATGTCGATCGAAGAGGCAGAGATTGTAGAGCGAAAGCTGATGAAACGCATCGAATTCACCTTCCCCTATCTTTCGATGAACGATGTGATGCGACTGGTTAAACAGACTCAGCCCGAAATCGTCAGCCAGCAGTTTGACAACGCCTGCAGCATGACCCTCGCTGTCCGCGCCGACGACTACGACAACCTCACCGCCCGCCTCCGCGACATCGACGGCGTCAGCATGCTGTGAGAAATATTTATTATTTATCGGCTCAAGCTGAAATAACAGTACATGGCAATATTACAATTCCCGGCATTGACTTGAGGGTGTTGCAGCATGTTATATTGTAGGGACGCACGGCTCGTGCGTTCGCACGTAATCATTGATAATCAAGCTGTTGGCGGACGCACGAGCCGTGCGTCCCTACAATTCAAAACATTCCTCTGAATTTTGCAACACGCTCACAGCAATCTAAGCTGAGACTGGAGTATGCACTGCAATTTAGGCTTGATTTTAGGCTTGATCCAAAATTTCCGCATATAATATACACCGATGTGCGTACTTTATGCGGAAATTTTATTTTATGTATTGCGGAATCAATAGGCTTCGTGTTCGTGCTCGAGTTCTGTGGGGGTCAACGGCGGTTTTGACAGTTTGCGCCACACCACTGCGATATATGCTATCACTATGGGCGACAGCACGGATACCCATGTCATCACTTTCAGTGTGAAATATGACGATGAACTGTTGCGTATGGTCAGCGAGCTCTGCGGGTCGGTGACCGACGGGAGAAATGCTGTGTCGTTATACCCCAGCAGACACAGCAGGGCGAGGATTGCGAGAACGGTGCCGGCGCCTGTCCATACTATGCCGTGATTGTAGACCCGCCGCACGGCTGTCTTGCCCAGGCCGTAGAGCACCATCACCACGCCGACCACGAATATAAATCCGAGCCACCAGAGCGACATCAGATTGTCGGCATATTTATAGTGCACTTCGCTGATAACTCCGTCGGCATCATATCCGTAGCCGTCGGAGGTGAATATCACGGCCAAAAGCGCCAGAAACAGCACGACGAATATGGCGCCGTTGAGCATGGCGGCCTTGCGCTGGCGTGCCCTGAACTGTGTGCCCTCCTCGATATTGTTGATGAAATAGAGGGCGGCATTGGTGCGGGCGAGGAACAGCAGGGTGAAACCGACGAGCAGGTTGCGCCAGCTGAAGATTGCCTCGAGGCCGTGCGATTTGTTCCAGACCGATATGACTGGCTGCTGTCCGTCAAGGATGTTGCCTTTGGCGATGGTGAAATCGGCTCCGAATATCATCATGCCGACAGCCACGCCGAGAAGTATGCAGCCGACGCATCCGTTGAAGAAAAGGAATGCGTCATACACTCCGGTGCCGAACAGGTTGCCCGGCTTGCGTCGGAACTCGTAGCTGACTGCCTGGAGGATGAAACTGAGCAGTATGAGCATCCAAAGCCAGTAGGCTCCGCCGAAGCATGTGGAATAGAAGAGCGGGAACGAGGCGAAGAACGCTCCGCCGAACACCACTAATGTGGTATACGTCAGTTCCCACTTGCGGCCGAGTGAATTGACTTTGAGATTACGTGTCATGCTCGAATGCGAGCAGAAAAGCATCGTCTGCCCTCCCTGCACGAAAAGCAGAAACACGAGCAATGCTCCGAGAAGTGATATCAGAAACCACCAGTATGATTGAAGTGCTTCCATGTGTCAGAAGTTTTAATGTGTTATTAATCGAGAAACAAAAAGTGCCGCCTTATTTTTCAGGCCCGTAGAAAAGGTCGGATTCGGCTTTGCGGCGTATATGCCTAACCATTATGCTGATTTCGGCTGCGAGCAGTGCCGTGAATATGACTACAAATATCCAGAATGTGGTCTGTACGGAGCCGGCAGAAATCGATGATATCGCGGCATTTACCGGGAGGAGGCCTTCGATTGTCCAAGGCTGACGGCCTACCTCCGCCAATATCCATCCGGCTTCACTGCATATCCATACGACAGGGATTGTAAGCAATCCGAGCGCACAGAACCATTTGTTGTCGAGAAGGTTGACTTTACGACGCCACGAGGCCCATGCCACCACAAAGAAGAACAGCAGCAGGTAGCCTCCCGCCATCACCATTACACGGAATGAATAGAACGACAGGGCGACAGGCGGAACGGCATCTTCGGGAGCGCTGAGATAGCCGTAGCCGAAGTATCTGAAGTTTTCTTTGACGATGCGAAGCGATGAATCCATTGCCGTGGAGTCGCCGGCTTCGCGTGCCACGCCATAGTCGTAGAGTGCAGTCTGGGCGTCCCGTCCCATCTCGATGCGGCGAGCATAGGACACATCTTTATATACGGTGTCGCCGGCTTCGTTGACGGCATAGCCGCGGATAAGGTCGTCGATGCCGGGCACAAAGGCGTCAAGGTCATGCCGGGCGAGCAACGACAGTCCTTTTGGAATGCTGATTTCGGCATAAAGCGCTTTCTTGTCGTCGAGCGGACGTTTGTCGGTATTGACGATGCCGAATGCCACCAGGCTCTGCCCTTCCTGTCCGGAATAGAGTCCCTCCATGGCGGCAAGCTTCATAGGCTGGTATTTAGCTACCTGGACTGCCGAGCCATCGCCCGTCCAGATTGTCAGGATGATGCCCGCAAGGCCGACACCACCGGCCACTTTGATTGATTTCAGTGCAAACTCGCGGTTGCGCTTTCTGACGAGGAGCCAGCAGCTCACGCCCACCACGAACACCGCACCGAGCACCCACCCGCTGAGCACGGTGTGGAAGAACTTGTTGATTGCTACCGGCGAGAATACCACATCACTGAAGCTGACCATCACATTGCGCATCTGGTCGGGGTCGAACTCCATGCCGGCAGGATACTGCATCCACGCGTTTGCCACCAATATCCACAGAGCCGAGAGCATCACTCCGACAGCAGTCAGCCATGTGGCAGCAAGATGGAAACGTGGGCTGACGCGCTTCCACCCGAAAAACATCACGGCGATGAATGTCGACTCAAGGAAGAATGCCACGATACCCTCTATGGCGAGCGGAGCGCCGAATATGTCGCCCACAAACCACGAATAGTTCGACCAGTTGGTGCCGAACTCAAACTCAAGTATCAGACCCGTGGCGACACCGCAGGCGAAATTGATGCCGAAGAGTGTCATCCAGAATTTTGTGATACGCCGCCATTTTTCATTACGGGTACGGTAATACACCGTTTCCATGATGCCGACAATAAGCGACAATCCGATTGTAAGCGGCACGAAGAGCCAATGCACAATCGCGGTCAGTGCAAATTGCAGTCTCGACCAGTCCACTACGTTAACAAGTTCATCCATGATTATATATAATATGATAAAACAATTCTATCGGGTTATTGCCCGCCGAGTCAGCGACTCGCGTACGGCGTCGGCACGGTCGGCATCGTTGTCATACCGGCTGGCGAGTAAATCGGGGAAGAAAAAAAGTTTCAGTATGCCGAATATCACAATCAGCTTTATGATGATGACGGCCCAAAGTTTCCGGCCGATCGTCATGGACCGGAATCCGTCGGCATAAAAGCGGATGATGCGATGCGGCAACTGCGATATTGTGCTCATTTTCGAAACTTAAGTAACTGTTTAAAATTATTTTATATTAACCGCTCTCATTATTTTAATATTCTGTCGGAGTCTTTTCTGCCGCTTTCCATCTCGTCATCAGTCATGTAGCTCGCTACACTCCTTCTTCCTCACCGGAAATCACCTGAAAAATCCTCTCGCCATAATATCAAAATAATTTTGAACAGTTACTTATCAGATTAAAAGCGGTGTCTCAGCCCCGCCTAAATGTATTAAAAATATATTAATTAAAACAAACTTTGAGGCAAAAATATTCAGAAGCTGTTAAAAAACATATACTGCCGGCAGGTGATGAAAAGTTTTTTCAATACTACTGTTTGCCGTATCGTGAAATCTCACTACCTTTGCCGTGCAAAAAATTAAAGTTATACAATTATGGCAAACTGGTTTGAATGTAAGGTAGCTTACCGCAAGATAATGGAAAACGGCATCGAGAAAAAAGTCAATGACACATTTTTGGTTGATGCATTGACTTTTACCGAAGCTGAATCACGAATAATAGAAGAAATAACCCCGTTTATCTCGGGAGAGTTCTCGGTGTCGGCAGTAAAACGCACCAAGATAGCTGAAATCTTCTGGGACGACTCGGCCGACAAATGGTATCTGACAAAGGTGGCATTCATCACTATCGACGAGAAAACGGCTCAGGAAAAGAAGTCAAATTCGCTCATCCTCGTTGCTGCGAGCGACTTCAAGGGTGCGCTGGAACATTTCATCGACGAGATGAAATCGACTATGGCCGACTACGAGATAGTGTCAATCACCGAGACCCCGATTCTGGATGTCTACAAGGTGAAGGTACAGGGAGAGAATACGCCATCGAAAGGCAACTGATTACCGTCTCAGCAACAGGCAACGACCATGTACAGACATGTGGCAGAACAACTCGGCGAGGTCAGACGCTCCATTCCGGAAAGCGTAGGCCTCGTCGCTGTTTCAAAATTCCATCCTGTCGAAGCGCTCCGTGCAGCCTACGAGGCGGGGCAACGCCGCTTCGGAGAGAGCCGTGTGCAGGAGCTTCTGGCAAAAATCCCGCTTATGCACGACGATGTGGAGTGGCATTTCATAGGCCATCTCCAGAGCAACAAAGTGCGGCAGCTCATAGGGAAAACGGCGCTCATAGAGAGTGTCGACACCGAGCGCCTGCTCAATCTGATCGACAAGGAGTCGGAGCGCGCCGGAGTGACCACACGAGTGCTTCTGCAACTGCATGTCGCCCGGGAGGAGACAAAGTTCGGATTTTCAGTAGAGGAACTTGAAGATTACTTTGCAGGGCGCCGCTTCGAGTCGCTAAAGGCCACGCATATATGCGGGCTCATGGGCATGGCTTCGAACACTGACGATACCGGACGGATAACCGCAGACTTCGCTGCCATAGCCCGATGCTACGACAAAATCAGGAACGACGCATCGCTCGGCCTCAGAGGATTCGACATACTGAGCATGGGCATGAGCGATGACCGCGATATCGCGATATCGCAGGGCTCGAACATGGTCAGAGTAGGCACGGCCATTTTCGGCGCACGTGAATACTGACACCGGCTGTTCCGGGCGAGTCAGCCTCTACATCCCCCACCGTCGGACAAGTCCGACCGCTCTGACAAGTCTGACCGCTCTCCCCCCCGCTCCTTTCAGCATTTTTTCCCAAAAATGACACAAATTTTTCAATAATTAACATTAAAAAATTTTATCTTTGCATTGATAAATTCATTGTAAGGGAAAATCGATGAATTTTCATTGATTCAGCAAACAAACTGACATCTTACCTTAAGAAATTTTTTTTATAACTAATCCATAAAACTAATTCACTAATGTCATCCAACACAGCTACAGGCAAACGCAGTCTCGTGCCAATCATCACGATGATGTTCCTCTTTGCCATGATTTCATTCGTTACCAATATGGCAGCGCCATTCGGTAACATCTGGGGCAACCAGTACCCCTGGGCCGGCATGCTCGGCAACCTCATGAACTTCGCCGCCTATCTCTTCATGGGCATTCCGGCAGGCAAGATGCTTGCCCGCGTAGGCTACAAAAAGACTGCGCTTCTGGCTCTCGTGCTGGGCTTCGCAGGCCTTGGCATCCAGTATCTGAGCAGCGTTTTCGGCGCTGACATCGCCGTATTCTCCACCAGTGTGACTGAGGAGACTTATCTTGGCGAACAGGTGGTCAAGGAAATGCCTGTCACTCTCAATCTTTTCGTTTATCTGCTCGGCGCATTCATCTGCGGTTTCTGCGTATGTATGCTCAACACCGTTGTAAACCCGATGCTCAACATCCTCGGTGGCGGCGGCAAGAAAGGCAACCAGCTGCTTCAGACCGGCTCGTCGCTCAACTCACTCGCCGGCTCACTGACCCCGATGCTCGTCGGCGCCCTTATCGGCACAGTCACTTCCAAGACTTCGATGGGCGACGTGGCCCCCCTGCTCTTCATCGGCATGGCTATCTTTGCCCTCTCTTATCTGATCATCTCGCTTGCCCGCATCCCCGAGCCCGCCCTTGAGCGTGCCAAAGCCGACGCTGCTGCAGGCAAAGCCCCGATGAAGTTCGAGCACTCACCCTGGAACTTCCGTCACTTCGTGCTCGGAGCCATCGGTATTTTCTTCTATGTAGGTATCGAAATCGGTATTCCCGCCGAGCTCAACTTCTACCTTTCAGACTCGGGTATCGATGCAGGCGCAGGTATCCTCGTCAACGGAGCTGCCATCGGCGGTGCCATCGTGATGGTCTACTGGCTGCTCATGCTCGTGGGACGTATCGCATCGGGTGCCATCTCCGGCAAAATCTCTACCCGCGCGCAGCTTCTTACCGTATCGGGAGTAGGCGCACTGCTGGTGTTCATCGCCATCATGATACCCAAGACCAACCGTGTCGACGTGCCCAAATTCATCTATGACCCCGATGCCAAGACCGAATATATTCTGACCAACGTAGGTCTGCCCACTTCGGCTATCGAAGAGTTCAAGAATGACCCGGAAGGCTTCGAATGGAGCGAAAAATATATCCACCCCGAGACCAAAAAGGAAATCAACCTCAAAGAAGAGCTCTACAAGCAAGCCAACGTCAAGGCAGAGGATGCTCCCAAGATGCTTGAGACTCCGACAATTCCGCTCAGCGCGATATTCCTTATCATCTGCGGTCTGTGCACGTCTCTCATGTGGGGCGGTATCTTCAACCTCGCCGTAGAGGGTCTGGGCAAATATACCGAGCAGGCTTCAGGTATCTTCATGATGCTCGTTGTCGGCGGTGGCATCATGCCTCTGGTGCAGCACAATCTGCTTGCTCCGTCGCTCGGCTACATGGGCAGCTACTGGCTCGTAATCGCAATGCTGCTCTATCTGTTCTACTATGCATTCATCGGCTGCAAGAACATCAACAAAAACATTCCCGTCGACTAATTAAATAAGTCGGCATACCGATACGGCAGGGCAACGGACACGATATCCGTTGCCCTGTCTGCTTACTTACGGCAGGTGCCGGATAATATGTGACAAACAATTGAACGCAATGTAATATTTTTTGTTAAAAAAAATAGCTATATTTGTATTGTGAAAAAATTGTTTTTCCACTGTTAACGATATTAATTCAATAACATAATACTCTTTGACAATGAATTCCGATAAGAAAACTCTTGAGAGCGTAGCCGACAATATCCGTGTGCTCTGCGCATCGATGGTCGAGAAAGCAAAATCGGGTCACCCCGGAGGCGCCATGGGCGGTGCCGACTTTATCAATGTGCTTTACTCGAAATATCTCGTTACCGACCCAGATGATCCGACATGGTTTGCGCGCGACCGCTTTTTCCTTGACCCCGGCCACATGTCGACAATGCTTTACGCGACTCTTGCCCTTACCGGAAAATACACCATAGCCGAGCTCGAACAGTTCCGCCAGTGGGGAAGCGTCACTCCCGGCCACCCCGAAGTCGACCCCAAACGCGGCGTCGAGAACACTTCGGGTCCTCTCGGACAGGGACATACGATGGCTGTGGGCTGCGCGATAGCCGAGCGCTTCCTTGCGGCCCGTTTCGGCAAGGTGGTCGAACACAAGACTTATGCCTTCATCTCTGACGGTGGCATTCAGGAAGAAATCTCACAGGGCGCCGGACGTCTGGCCGGTTACCTCGGTCTCCACAACCTCATCATGTTCTACGACTGCAACGATGTGCAGCTTTCAACCAATGTCGATGCCGTCACCAATGAGGACTATGCTGCAAAATACCGTGCATGGGGCTGGAATGTGCTCGAAATCAACGGCAACGATGCCGACGAGATATCCAAAGCGCTTGAAACTGCCATTGCCGAGACCGAAAAGCCGACTCTCATCATCGGCCACACTGTAATGGGTAAAGGTATAGTGAAAGCTGACGGCACAAGCTTCGAAGGCCAGTGCTCGACCCACGGCAATCCTATCAGCAAATCGGCAGGCGGTGACTTCGAGGCCACTATACGTAACCTCGGAGGAAATCCCGAAAATCCGTTCGAGATATGGGAAGACTCGAAAGCCCTCTACGAAGCGCGCAACAATGAACTCCGCGCTATTGTAGCCAAGCGCCGCGAGGAAGAGCATGAATGGGCGGCAGGCAATCCTGACCGCGCAGAAGTCCTTGCCGGCTATATAGCAGGTAAGCTTCCTGAAATCGACTACTCGGCTATCGTGCACAAGGCTGACCAGGCCACCCGCACGGCGTCGGCCAATGTGCTCGCCGCTCTCGCCGAAAAGGTTCACAACATGATTGTATCGAGCGCCGACCTCGCCAATTCCGACAAGACCGACGCTTTCCTCAAGAAAACGGGAGCTCTCATTTCGGGCGACTTCTCGGGAGGATTTCTGCACGCAGGCGTGGCCGAACTGACAATGGCTGCCGTGATGAACGGTATCGCTCT
The DNA here is from genome assembly GCA_947174635.1 of uncultured Muribaculaceae bacterium. Lineage (GTDB taxonomy): Bacteria > Bacteroidota > Bacteroidia > Bacteroidales > Muribaculaceae > JAGBWK01. The sequence continues at coordinate 23,140 of CAMWJS010000001.1, read as the reverse complement.
CCACGGTGGCATGCACGAGGCTTGCGGCACATTCTTCGTATTCTCCGACTACATGAAACCTGCAGTGCGTATGTCGGCACTGATGGAACTGCCGGTAAAATATATCTGGTCGCACGATGCATTCCGCGTAGGCGAAGACGGTCCTACCCATGAGCCTATCGAGCAGGAGGCCCAGATACGCCTGATGGAGCAAATCAAAAATTTCTCAGGCAAGCCCTCGATGCTTGTGCTTCGTCCCGCCGACTCTGCCGAGACGACCGTTGCATGGGAAATGGCGATGGAAAACAACGACAGCCCGACAGCGCTTATACTTTCGCGTCAGGATATCAAAGACCTCCCCGCTGTCACTGCAAGCCGCTACGAGGAAGCGCAGGGCACACGCCGAGGCGGTTACGTGGTGATGGATACTCCCTACCCGCAGGTTGTTCTCCTCGGCAACGGTTCGGAAGTATCGCTGCTGTGCGAGGTAGCCGTGCTTCTTGAGGCGGGCGGCGTTCCCTCTCGCGTGGTATCTCTCCCCTCTATCGGTCTTTTCGAAGAGCAGACGCAGGAGTACAAGGACAGCGTGCTGCCCCGCAATGTGCCCCGTTTCGGTCTCACAGCAGGCCTCCCGGTCACGCTGCAAAGCGTTGTCGGCGCCAAAGGCAAAGTATTCGGCATGAGCCGTTTCGGAGCCTCTGCCCCCTATAAAGTACTTGACGAGAAGTTCGGTTTCACTGCTCAGAACATCACCGAGCAGGTGCTTTCTTTCCTCGGAAAAATCTAAGAGAATCCAAACACTCTCTTGGTGTGCGTTTGAATTTAAACCGTACGAATAACAAAAGAGAATGAGACGAGGATATTCAAGCCCACTCCAGGTATAGAAATATAAGTTCTCAGGCCCCCGCGACAACATGATGCCGCGGGGGCTTTTTTGTATATATCAAATGGCTCATTATCAAAAAAAATAAAGCAGCCCCGAACTCTCGCTTTCCTCCGATTTAAAGCGAGGGCGGGGCTGCCAGGAAAGCGCCTACCGGACCGATGTCTATCCATCTGCCGCATACGGCAGCGGATAGCACCCGGCATTCACGCACCTAAGATGCATGAAAAAGATAGACGCCGATTGTGTATCTGACATAATACTGACGGCAGCCTCGTGGCTTACCTGATTATGCGATAGGGCATTATACACAATTCTATTTGTTACAGTCATGCTCCCGGTCTGTCTTTATCCTTAAAGCCCGGCCACTCGGTCGTGGCGGTAACAGACTTTTGTGGAGTAGTCCGGAGCTTCATTGCCGCTATTGTAGATTGGGAGAGTTCGGGGCAATGTCGGAGGAAGGACAAAGCAGACTCATGGAGCATAACCGTACACTTTGTTACTATGGACAAGCATATTGTCCACGTATCATAATTTATTCACAATTGGGAATGGAATGTAGCGTGATTTATTCCGCAGATATACACTGATTATGGCTCTGACTACTGTCGCCGTGAAAGGCTCACCAACCGCATCCGGCGAGACTCGGGTGGCATTCAAACCGATATAATGACATTGCGCCTCCCGATGCCGGCCGTATCTCTAATGGAAATCAAGTGTGGATAGGGCAATTGGCCTGACGTCAACGGAGGTTGATAAAACTTACAATCCGGTAGTTTTCATTGTCGGCATTATTTCGTCTCTACTAAATATTTATCCGACTCAGGTGATAGGTTAGGTCATTTGAATTTCTCTATATGACCGTCTGGATAAGTTTACTGCCGACATTAAGCCGGCCGACGCTTTTTGATAAAAAAAATGACAACTATTTCCATGTTAGCTGCCCCTTTGGGTAGTGTGATATTCTTTCGGTTATAAACCTGTACCGATTGAAATCTTTGCTTCCGGAATATGGAGTGCTGTCCATATTCCATTCTCCTGATTTTAACAGGATTCCTGACCGATGGTCATTCACGCCTGATAAATATTGGATTTCAATTCTTTTCAGCAGTATCCGCGACCGGACACTTGCATAAATATTTATAAGTAACTGCTTAAAATTATTTTATATTAACCGTTCTCATTATTTCAATATTCTGTCGGAGTCTTTTTTCGTCGCTTTCCTTCTCGTCATCAGTCATGTAGCTCGCTACACGCCTTCTTCCTCACCGGAAATCGCCTGAAAAATCCACTCGCCATAATATTAAAATAATTTTGAACAGTTACTTATTTATAATGCAAATATACAAGAATAGGAGATTCCCTCCAAATTTTCCACTAAAAATCAAAAGGAAAAATCAACCAGAACACCTGTAGGCCGCCACATTCAAACAAACCAGCCACAAGCGACAAAGGGCGCACCGGAAAAAGTGCACCCTAAAGGATATTTTATTCTGACACTACAGCTGCTTACTGCGCGGGGGTCTGCTCGGCAGAGGGAGCGGCTTCGGTGTTGAAGTCAGTCTGAGTGGTCTGCTGTTTCTGCTTTGCCACATCATATTTCGCACCGGGAAGGTCGGGCGTGATGATTGAAGAGAGGATAGAGAGGAAGAGGATAACGATGGCAAGTGACCATGTAGCCTTCTCGATGAAGTTGTTGGTGCGGCGGACGCCCATAATCTGGTTAGAGCCGGCAAAATTGGATGCGAGACCGCCACCTTTTGATTTCTGAATAAGCACAACGCCGATCAAGAGAATCGACACAATCACTGTAAGAACAATTAATAATGTTTGCATTTTTGAATATATGTGATTTATTGATTTTTATTTACTGCTTTTCTGCGCTTCGACGCCTGTTGTTGATTACTTTGCGAAGGAAGCGCATTTGGTCTGCAAAGTAAACACTTTTTTCCGGATATTTCAAACTTAATTGACTTATTATTTCGTATGCACGCTCATATTGGCGCTGACGGATGAATATTTTGGCAAGACTCTCGCTGAGGAGGGAGGTATCGGTCTGTTGCGACGCCGATGTGTCGTCACTGTGGCGGTTTTCAACTGTAGTGGCCGGTATGCGGGCAGGCTCTTCGGCCGGAGCGCTTCCCTCCTGCTGCTTCTGTTTTATGATAAACCGGTTGAGCAAGTCGTCGTGGCTGTTGCCTGTGCCATCAGATGCGGGGGGAAGATTTTGCTGCTCTTCGCGTGCCAGCAGCTGCGCATAGTCGGGTGTGGGATTAAAAATCAACCTGTTCAGCACCTCGTCATCTTCGCCACCGTTGCCATAGGTGGAGAGGAAGGTGTCGATAGCATTTTCGGTGGAAGGTGTCGATGTGACTTCGTCGGGGTAAAACGGCTCGTCGCCTTCGTTGAGTAATGCCGAAAGCACTGCCTGTGACGTAGCCGTACGTGCCAGATGCCGGGTGAACCGCACACGCTCTTCGTGCGACAGCTCCGCAGCGCGGTCGCGGAGCGCAATCGCCGCCGGCAGCGAGAAATATGGATAACGGGATATAACGGCATCCGCAGCCTCAACGGTCAAGGCATCTCCCCCGCCCTCACCCTCCGGCAAAAGGCGGCATATTGCTCCGGTAATTGTTGCGTCTGACATAATTCTATTGTTACCAGTTGCCCAAAGTGGCGTTAAATATCAAGTCAACAAGCTCTTTTGTGATTTGCTCGCACAGCTCGTCCTGCACATCGGTCAGCATTTCCGTGGCGTCGAAATCGCGGTAGGCCGAAAATGACTGGTCGATATCGTTCTTTTCGTTCTTGCTGTCGGTATATTTCACGCGCACCGTGATTGTAAGACGTGTTTTCGATGCATAGGCATCTTCTGTAACAGCCTGAGGAGAAAGTGCGTATCCGGTTATTTCGCCCTCGATGGAGAGGTCGGACGCACCGTCGGTGGTGCGCAGGCGTGTATTGCGCGTTATATAGTCAAGCAGCTCGTTCTCGAATGTCTGCTGCAAGGGAGGATACACCAGCGCGGCGCGTATAGGGAACTGCCCTACGGATATAGTCTTGTAGATGTTGTAATCAATGGCAGCACCGTTGAATTTATAGCTTATGCGGCATCCTTGCCACATCAGGCCTGACAGCAGCATTGCTGACAGCAGGGCCATAATGGCAGTAGCCCTGCGGCAGGGCCGGATTATTTTCTTATTCAAGTCCATATTCTTTTATCTTTCGATAAAGTGTTCGTTCTGAGATATTAAGTTCGGCGGCGACAGCTTTGCGGCGACCCATGTTGCGTTCGAGAGAACGGCGTATGAGCTCTTTCTCTGTCTCCTCGAGCGTGGTTACAGGAGAGGTTGGCGTCACATCGACCACGTCACGCGATGCATCGTGCGTGACGCCTCGCGTAAAAATCGTATCGACCGGGTCGGTGTATTTCACTACCGAAGTAACGCCGCTCTTCGATTCCGTCCCCGCCATGTCGCCATTGAGTGCAAGGCGTCCCACTCCGACCTGATTCCCGTTATCCACCAGTTCGCGCAGAGCATTGATTTCGCGCTGAAGCTTGAATATCATGTTGAAAAGCATCTCGCGCTCACGTTCGTAGGTGCCCGAAGTCTGGTGCGACAGCGTAGGCACATAGCTTGTGGCGCTCTCGGGCAGATAAGGATGGAGGTCTGAAGGTGTGATGAGCCGGCCTGCATCAAAAAGTGCAATCTGTTCCACTACATTCTTGAGCTGACGCACATTGCCCGGCCAGCGGTAGTGCAGAAGCAGTCGGCGCGCCTCGTCGTCAAACGTGACCTGCGGAGTGCGGTAGCGCTCGGCAAAATCGGATGCGAATTTCCTTGTCAGGAGAAGTATGTCGTTGCCACGGTCGCGCAAGGGGGGAACCGAAATCTGCACCGTCGAAAGGCGGTAATACAGGTCCTCGCGAAAACGTCCTTCGGCCACGGCCCGAGCCATATCGACATTGGTTGCCGCCACGACCCTGATGTTGGTCTTCTGCACTTCCGACGAGCCGACTTTTATGAACTCTCCGCTCTCAAGCACACGCAGCAGACGTGCCTGTGTGGTAAGCGGCAGCTCGGCCACCTCGTCGAGAAATATGGTGCCCCCGTCAGCCTCTTCGAAATAACCTTTACGCGAGGCGACAGCTCCGGTAAACGCACCTTTTTCATGTCCGAAGAGCTCTGAGTCAATAGTACCCTCGGGTATGGCTCCGCAGTTGACCGCGATATACTTGCCGTGCTTGCGGGCGCTGTTGAGATGGATTATCTGCGGAAAAAATTCCTTACCCGTGCCGCTTTCGCCCGTGACAAGCACCGACAGGTCAATCGGAGCCACACGCAACGCACGCTCTACGGCATTGTTGAGCGCCGACGCATTTCCGACAATGCCGAGCCGCTGCTTCATCGCAACCGCCTGGGGTGATATTTCCGTCTCGTTTGACATTTCTTATTTTACCGTTGTTGTGATTACTTGTTGTTTTTACGTCCGATCTCACGCAATCTGTAAGTCTCGCCACGCAGAAACTCTCCGAACTCCTGCTGCGAACCCATGTGCTTCATCTGCTCCTCGACAGAAATCGGATTGCCTACTGTGATGTGGAACGTCTTGTGACGCTTGCGGAACACCTCGGCCGGATGCCTCAGCGTGCGCAACTGCCAGAATGTGATGCCGAGGAAATTGAACCACCAGCTCTGGCTTCCATGGAAAAATATAGGCACTACAGGCACTTTCAGCTGCTCGATAAGGCGTATGATATTGGGCTGCCACTCGCGGTCCCTGAGACGTCCGCGCCAGTTGATTTTGGCTACAGCGCCTGCGGGGAAGAAGCCTACCGGCTCTCCTGCCCTCACCTGCCTTATAACCTCCTTGATGCCCTTCATCGACACCGCTTTTTTCTTCGGGTCGTCAGAAGCCATCGGGTCGACAGCGATAAAATTGGGCCGCATGCCGGATATATGGTTCAGCACCATGTTCACCATCACTTTGTATTTGGGACGGCGCGAGGCCACTATATCAATAAGTATGATGCCGTCGAGAGCGCCGAAATGATGGTTGCTGACAGTGATAAACGCCCCTTCAGGCAGATTGTCAAGCACCTCCTCGTTGTCGATGCGTAGCTTTATGTCAAGCTCCTCGAGCATGCCGCGCACAAATCCGGGGCCACCGCCGGGGTTGTCGATATTGTGCTCATGCAAGTCGTTCACCTTGTCGAACGACAGGAATTTAAACAGCCTGCGCACAAGTCCGGGGTGACGGCCGAGCCACGGCGATGCTTTCCTGATATCATCCATATCGAGCACCACGCGCTTTGCCGGTTCTTTCTTATCCTGGCTTATATCCTGATTTTCCATTTTTCTACATTTTACCGCAAAGATACGAAATATTTGCAGAAAACAGAAAAATAGCACAACAGCTCAAAAAGGAACACGATAAAAGAATCTGCCCTATTGACAATGCTATTGTGCTATTTTCCGTCGGCCAGCCGCAGATTATTTCACGGCAATCTTGGCGTTATGGAGTTGTGTGTTTCCCTTTGCAGAGAGGATGTAGACGCCCTGGCGGAGCGACGAAGTGTCTACGTCGACGCTGTTGCCGTCGGACGAAGTCGCGGAAACCGAGCGGCCGGCAGCGTCATAGATGGTTACTGTGAGCTGCGACTCGCCGGCGACATACACATTGTATCCGCCGTCGACGGGCGTAAGTATAAAATTGCGCTCGTCATCGGCAAAAATAGTACCGACGCTTGCTTTGTCGTCGAGCACCTTCTTTATTCCTGCAAGCGCGTCGAGCTTACCTGCGCCCCAGTGGGCGTGAACGCCGTCAGATGTCACGTAGGAGTCGCGTACGGCTGTGGCTTTCACGATATCCTTGATGTCGGCGATGGTAAGTGTAGGGTCAGCCTCGAGCCACAATGCAAAGACTCCGGCCGCGAAGGGAGCTGCCATTGATGTTCCCTGCATGTTATCCCAGTGATATTTGCGTGCTCCGGTCTGCTCCATGCCGCAGATAGCCGATTCATTAAGTTTGCTGTAATAGCCGCTCACAGATGAAATAATGCCGCAGCCGGGAGCCGCAACGTCAGGAAGTGTTGAGCCGTCACGCATAGTGCCGTATGAAGAAAACCCGCTTATTTTCCCCTCGTCGTAGCCCGATCCGGTATAACGTCGCACAGTGCCGGTGATGAGCGGCCAGCTTTTGCGGGTGTTAAACGAGCCGATTGCTATGATGTTGTCGCCGCACGCCATGTCGTTGATAGAGCCGTCTGGCGAGCCAGCCGTCCATCCATCTATATAGCGGTCGATAAATGTCGAGTAGACCCCCGTAGATGCCTGGTTGGTGCAGTTGGCATACATGTTGACACGCTGTCCAGGCTCGCCTTCGATGATTATGCCGATATATGAGCGTGTCGACTCTACGCGCATGTCAAGTGTGTGGTTGATGATGACGGAATACCTGTTGCTGTAGGTGTCGATGTTTGAGGCTATGTCCATATAGCTTGTGGCCGAGCTGGCTGCATCGAAGTTGGTGAGCTTGACATACTGCGAGCCGGTGGAGCTGCCTCCGATGTATGTGCGTTTGCCTGCTGTCGATGACTCTATGGTATATTGGTCGGTGATTTCGTAGGAGAGCCCCTTGCGGGAGTAGATGACAATAGAGCATTTAAACGGGCGGCTGTCTGATCCGTATATCTCTATTGTTCCGTTGTAATTGGGCGAGGTGTAGTTGATTGCGCCTGTCGAGATGTTATAGGGTGCGGGGAATGTCTTGAGCTGGGTATCTCCTTCGCTGAATTGTTTTGTGAGACCCATGGGAATGTCGCCGTCGTTGCCGGCTGCAACAACTATGATAGCGTCTTTGCCCATCTCGTTAAGCTGGCGTCCGAATGAGCTGAGTCCGTCATGACTTCCTGTTGTCGAGCCGAGCGACAGGTTTATAACAGCGGGCTTCCCGAGTTCCTTTGATTTGTCGACTGCATATTTTACGCCTTTGAGTATGCAGGTGTTGTAGAGGCTGCCGCAACCTACCACGATATCGGCATCTGTTGCGACTCCGTAGTAGGGCATGCTGCCGGTGGTGCCTGCGTATGACGCAGTGCCTTTGTAGCTGCCGGCCGCTATGCCGAGCACGTGTGTGCCGTGGGTTTCCGCGGCATTTTCGGTTGTGAAAGATGCTATCTGCCGTGCGCTTTCGTAATATTGCTGCACGCCGGCAGTGCCGGTGACGGTGGTGATGCCTTTCACTCGGGTGGTGCCGTCGTCGTTGAGAAAGTTTATGTGATTGGGGTCAAGGCCGGTGTCATAGAGTGAAACAACAACTCCGGATCCGGTGTAAGGCTGTTCGAGTCCTTCGGCGATGCCTTGCTGCACTGCATCGACATTCGTGATGCTGCGAGCCTTGTCAAGCAGCGGTGTCGCTTCGGCGCCGAATGACACCTGACGAACCCAAGGCTGGGCGACGAGGCTGTCGACGTCGGCCAGGGGCAGTGCCATCATCGCCATGTCGGAAAGCGTATAGTCGATGTCGTAACCCATCGCTGCGAGTCTGTCAAGGTCAGAGACTGACTCTACGGTCACTATTGCGGCCACAGTCTCTGCCTCGGCTGCGCGGACTGCTTTTACTGACACGTCGCCTGATGCCTGCTGCACGCGGGCCTGGTAACGCTCCATGTATTCGCGTGCCGGAAGGTCGAGTTTGTTTTGTGCCACCGAGGCTATTGCCGAGCCGGCGAGCAGCACAACAGGAATATATCTCTTCATGAAATCGTTTTTAATTTCGGTTTTACTTTGATTTATTTCAAGATAGCCTTGCGTGAGACCCGGCGAGAGCCGGCTGTAAAGGCTATGGGTCTAAGATAGGTAAAGATGCGCTTCCCCGCTGAGGGGAAACGCACCTTTATATCAAGGACTGACGGCAGCTATCAGCGGGTGAAGCTGAGTATCTGCTGCGAATCCCAGAGCAGGAATCGGCCGGTTGATGCCGCGTAGGGCATATAGCCGATTTCGGGTTCTTCGGGGAATTCGACGGTGGTCAGGTCTGCGCTCCAGTTACCTACTGCCGAGCCTTCGTCAATGATGTAATTGCCTGAAAGGCCCATCAGGTAAACAGGAAGTGCTCCGTAACCGGTGAAGCTGACAGTGGCTACATTCTGTCCGTAAGGTATCTCGAAGCGGCCTGTCATAGTGCTCTGATCAAAGAAGTAGTCAACCTGGATAGAGCAGTATGTCATCAGACCGGTCATGATGTAATACTCGTTATATCCGGCTTCGTCTTCGTCGGCAGCTGAGAGCACTACTTGAGCGGTCGCAGCGTTGCCGTCGTAGTCGATGTAGTTGACATTCCAGCGGCCTGACATCTTGTCGTAGTAGTCGCCGTCGTTGTCACGGATGGTGACTGAAGTGTAGTCGAGCGTGCCGACTTTGCAGGCGGTCACATCAACGATGCGGATATCGAATGTGCGTGCCTCGTTGATGTCTTCATCGGCGTCAATCACGTTGAGTTCGATGCTTGCTGTAGTGTTTTCGGGAGAGATGATTATAGTCTTGTCGGTGACATAGTAGTGGACATCCTCCTGTGCGGGGGTCAGTCCGGTCTCCTCACAGGCTACAGTAACCATGATGTTGCCGTTGGCTTCGCCGGTGACGGTGATAGGCACATTGACCATGCCACGGCCTTCCTTGACCGAGACGGTAGCTTGTCCCATTTCCACTGTGACGTCGGCATTGCTGTTCCATCCGATGGTTTCATCATCGTCGGAGCAGGCTGTCATTGTTAGAGCAGCCAGAGCTATTGCGAATATTTTAGTTAATTTCATTGTTAGTCGAAGTTTAATGATTAGTAACCGGGATTCTGCTGTCCTTTAAGCTGCGGGTTGACTGAGATTTCGGCAGAGGGTATAGGCCAGGTGTAGCGGTAGTCGCCGGGCTGGTAGACTACCAGAGCGCCTGTCGGCACGAGAATATCCTCGATGGCGGGGTTCTCAGGATGAGAGTAGTCACGAGAGAAACCCTGGTTCCAGCGGCGGAGGTCGCTCATGCGGAAGCCTTCGCCGATAAGCTCTTTGGTGCGTTCGGCGCGGATTTCGTTGATGAGGTTCTGACCCGAATAGCTGGCTTCAACGTAATTTTCAATACGGTTTGAGCGGAGCGTGTTGAGTGCGGCATTGGCTGTTGTGGCATCGTTGTTGTTGGCTGCTGCCTCTGCAAGGATAAGATAAAGCTCTGACAGACGGAATGCCTTGGGACGGTTCATCAGGTTGACAGTTCCGGGGGGATTCTGAAGGGCAGGGTTGCCGGGGAATTTGTAGAATGCATTGCATGCCACGGTCTGACCTTCGACGCTGAGGCGACGAATGTCAAAATATGACTCAATACGGCAGTCTTCGTCATCATACATCATAAGAGCCTCATAGCTGGGGATGTAGTCGGCACGGTCGCTATATACCGAGAGCCAGCAGCTGCCGATAGAGTTTGACAGTTCGTTAGGAGTCTGCATCAATGGCATGAATATGATTTCGTCACTGTTGTCGTTGAGCCACATCGCATTGTAACGGTCGACGTCAGCGAGAGCGTACGCTCCCGAATTGATCACTTCATTTGCTTTTGCAATAGCAGTGGCGTTATCTCCGATCCAGAGCGCCATGCGGGCCTGAAATGCCTTTACGGTGTTTGAGTTGGCGTATGCAGCCATCGGCGAGGGAGTGTCGCCGGCAGCGCTCTCGTATGCGAGAAGTCCGGTGAGAGCTGCGTCGAGATCCGCGTTGATAAATTCAAGAGTTTCATTCATTGTCGAGCGGCCGGGATAGTGCGAACGATCGGCAGTGGGATAATATTCGCTCACAAGTGGAAGACCAAGCGCGGGTTGGTCAGCCTTGTCGGCACTGTAGACCTGACACCAGCGGTCAAACATCTCGCCATAGCACCATGCGCGTACGAAATGGGCTTCAGCGAGAAAGCGCTCGTAGTCGGCTACTTGTTCGGCCTCGTTGTTCTCCTTTGCTCTCTCAAGAAGCGGAGTTACTGTGGTGATAAGGAAGTTGGCGTCGTTGATAACACTGTACATCGACGCCCAGTAGTTGGTGATGTCGCCGTTGCTTGACAGTATTGAGCCATTGGCGAAACTGCCGCCGCGGTTGCCGTTGATAACCGTACCCTGGAACATGTCCATCTGTATCTCAGGGTTGGTGAAAAATCCGCTGGTGGTGAAGCCACGCAATGAAGCGTAGAGACCTGCGCGGAAGCGTGCTGCGTCATTTGGTGACTGGATTGCGGTCTGGTCGTCGAGCGAACCGATGGGACGCAGATCCATGTCGCATGAAGTGAGCGCGGCTGCCGCTACCAGAAGTGACAGAAATATTTTTTTCATTGTTGTTATGCTTCGTTAAATTTAGAATGTTACTTCAATACCGAACTCATACTGACGGGTATTGGGATAGTAGAATTTTACGAGATTTGACTCGGGTTCGGGGTCATAACCGGTGAAATCGGTGAATGTGAGCAGGTTGCGGCCTGTAAAGTGGAGCGCTACGTTTGACAGACGAGCGGCGCGGAGCCACTGCTGCGGCAGATTGTACTGGAGAGTGAGGTTCTTCAGACGTACGTATGAAGCGTCCTCTATCCAGCGTGAGTCAAACTGGAGCTCCTCGCCTACGGCAGGGATGTCGGTGATCTGGCCGGGTGTGGTCCAGACATTTAGCATCTCCACGCGCTGGTTATAGGTAGTCGCGTTGGCATTGTTGGTAATAAAATACAGGTCGTTGTTGATCATGTATTTTTCGGCAGCCCAGGTGAAGTCGGCGTGCAGAGAGATGTTCTTCCAGCGAAGGTCAGTGCCGAAACCGCCGGTCCAGGGTGAGTATGGTGATTTGCCCACGAGTACGGCGTCACGCTCCTCGTTGAAGGTTTTGGTGAGGTTGCCTTCCTTGGTATACCACATCTGCTTACCGTCGCGCGGGTCGACGCCTGCATAGCGTACGGTGTAGAACTCCGCTGCCGGATGCCCCTTCTTGTAGTTGATCATCGCTCGTGAGTTGGGAAGTTCGTCAAGGCCGTCGAAGAGCTCAGTGATTTCATTCTTGTTATAATTGAAGTTGGCGCGGAGTCCCCAATACCAGTCTTTCGACTTGATGACATCGGCTCTGAGGTCGAAGTCGACACCGGTGTTGCGCATAGAGCCTACGTTACCCCAGCCGGCCGACAGCCCCGTGGTGTAAGAGTAAGGTATCTGCATGAGCATGTCGTGGGTGTTTTTTACATAGAAGTCGACATCTACGTTGAAGCGGTTGAGAAATCCTGCGGCAATTCCAAGGTCGAAAGCACGTACGGTCTCCCATGAGAGGTCAGGATTGGCGGCCTGTGTGATTGTAATGCTTGAGGTGCCGTTGTAGAGGGCGCCTGCATCGAGTAGACCGAAGTAGCCGTAGTTGGCAAACGACGAGTTACCTGTTGTGCCGTAGCTTATGCGAAGCTTGGCTGCATCAAGCCAGGTGTAGTCACTGAGGAATTTTTCAGCCTTTGCGTCCCACATGCCGCCGATAGAGAAGAATGTGCCCCACCGGTGACCGGGTGCGAAACGTGAGCTGCCGTCGCGACGGAGATTGAAGTCAAGAAAATAGCGGTTGTCGAAATCGTAAGAGAGATTGAAGAAGAAAGAGTTCATTGCCAATTCGCCGATTGACTCGGTGAGGTCGGAGATGATCGATAAGGATGTGCCCTGTTGCAGCAGAAACTGACGGTTATCAGAAAATCCATCGACAAACACACCGAAGCTGTGGCTCTTCGAGATGATTGACTCCTCGCCTGCGAGCACTGAGAAGTTGTGCAGGCTGGCGATGTTGAATTTATATTCAGCAGTGTTTGTATAGGTAAACTGATAATAGCGGCCGAATGACTCCTGATGGTAGCCGAGTTCGAGCTCTCCGGGCTTTACCTGGCCGGAATAGACGTCGCCCATCGGAGTGTAGAGAGTCTCTTTGGCAAAACCGTAGTTGTGGACGCGCTGGTCGTAGGCGTCGACAGCCTGCTGGGCGCGGATTGTAAGACCCTTGATCGGGGTTATCTGCTCAAAAAGGTTGGCGTTGGCGGTTACGCGGGTACGGTGCACGCTGCGGCCGTCATTGATATAGCCCGGAGTAGGCATGGCCGTGAAGTGGAGATATTCGGATTTTCCGAGCCAGTCGACTCCGCCGTTCTCGTTGCGTACCCAGTAGTATGGCGAATCGTAAGGAAGTGCCTTGCGGGCGAAAACCATCGGGTTGGTCGGATAGATGCCGCCATTGCTCGAGTAAACCGAGCCAGATTCGTTGTTAGTTTCATATTTGGTATAACCGAGGTTGGTCTGAAGTCCGACTCTGAACCAATTGTTGACCTTAGAGTCGAGAGAGAAACGGAGAGTCTCGCGGCGCATGCCTGACTGATCAATGATACCTTCCTGGTCGAGGTGGTTGACCGACAGATAGTAAGAGCTGCTTTCCGAACCGCCCTGCACTGCTGCCTCAAGTGAATATGTCGGTGCTGACGAGTCGAAAATCTCGTCGCGCCAGTCAGTGCTGATGCCGAGTTCGTCAATAGCGTAAAGAGCTTCGGGATTGGTGATGGGTTGGCCGATGAGCGAACGATACTGCTTATATTGCTGCGAGTTCATCATATCAACCTTGTCGGGAGTCATCTGTGACCAACCGTATTTTGCACGGATCGACACCTTTGCCTGCTCGCCGAATTTACCCTTCTTCGAAGTGATGACAATCACACCGTTGGCCGCACGCGAACCGTAGATGGCTACAGAAGCGGCATCCTTTAATACGGTGATGTTCTCGATATCGTTGGGGTTGAGCGTGGTGAACACAGTTTCAGTGATGGGAGCGCCATCAAGGATAAACAGAGGGGTGTTGCTCGAATAAATAGAGTTGACACCGCGGATACGGATATCATTTTCTGTTGATGAGGGGTCACCTGATGATGAGAATACTGTAAGACCCGGCACCTGACCCTGGAGAGCATCGACAAACGAAGGAGTAGTGATGTTTTCAAGAGCATCGTCGCCGATTACCGAAACCGAACCGACAACCGAGCCGAGTTTCTTGCCGGAGCCGTAGCCGGTTACTACGACCTGGTCAAGGAGGGTCGAGGAGGGTTGCAGTCTGACGGTCATGTCGGCCTGGACGGGGACCGTTACGGCCGTATAACCTATGTACGATACGGTTACCTCTTTTACCGTAGCGGGAATTGACAGCGTGAACTTGCCGTCAAGGTCTGTGGCAACGCCGTTGGTGCCTCCCACAGGCAAAACTGAAGCTCCCATCAGGGGCTCGTCTGTCGCGGCATCCAGGACAACGCCGGTGACTGTCCGGTTCTGGGCCATGACGTTCACCGTCGCTGCGATGATTACCGCAAGCATTAAAAACAGTTTTTTCATACTAAGTAATTAATTAGACAATAAAATATAATAATGATTTGATATTCAATTCGTTATCCCAATCAATCGCGTCCGTTTCTTACCAAGAAACGGATAGCGATACCTAAGCATCTGTCACTTAGTATGTTATGCGATTATTAAACTCTCTCAAAAGCGTATCCGCCCTACAGCTGCCATTACATCACTCCACATAATAAAAAAACACATTATATATAATAAGACATACCTCATCGCCATCAGCACCAAAAACATCCCCAAAACCTCACTTCTCCGAAATCAAGCCATCAGAGCGGTCTTTTATAAAAAGAGTAATATTAATTTTAATACGTCAGTAATTGTTTTGAAATAATTACATATTTAAATAAAAATTCAAATAAAAAATATATATGCAAAATGAATAAAATCGGTATAATCGGCATTTTTTAACGTTTGATTATCAAAACATTACAAAAAAAATATTAAAAAATTCAATATTTGCGAATAAATTATCAAAATGTTAATGCCTAAAAAAATATCCTTACATTTGTTTAAAATTCAGACATTTTTGCTATCTTTGCGAACTATCTGTCCGTTTCTTGGTAAGAAACGGAATGGGGTATAAATAGTAATTGTTTGATACACAAATCATTATTATATTTTATTGTCTAATTAATTACTTAGTATGAAAAAACTGTTTATTTTTCTAATGACTGTCATCCTGACATCCGTCACGGCAATGGCCCAGAACGGAGTCATCAAGGGTACGGTTATTTCAGCAAGTGACGGCGAGGCTCTGATCGGTGCCTCTGTTGTCGCAGAGAATGGACAAGGCGAAATTACTAACATTGATGGTGAGTTTTCCATCCGTGTTCAGCCGGGCGCTATTCTCAAGGTTTCATACCTGGGCTATGTTATGCAGAGTGTTCCTGCTGCCGACGGCATGGTTGTCCGTCTTCAGCCCAACGAAAACTCTCTTGACGAGGTGGTGGTGACCGGTTATGGTACTGCCAAGAAGCTCGGTTCGTTTGTCGGTGCGGCTGCAGTGGTCGGTTCGGCTCAAATCGAGAATACTCCGGCAGCAAGCTTCGTAGATGCTCTTCAGGGTGCGGTTCCCGGTCTCGGTATCTTCTCCAACACCGGTGAGCCTGCATCGGCTCCTGCCAATATCAATATCCGTGGTTACAGTTCGCTGAATTTCAGTGTGACTCCGTTGTTCATTCTTGACGGTGCGCCTGTTTCGTCGGCTGTGTTCACTTCGCTCAACCCCAATGACATCGAGAGCATCACGGTGCTCAAGGACGCTGCGTCGACTGCAATCTATGGTTCGCGTGCGGGTAACGGTGTCATCGTCATCACTTCCAAGAGAGGTAAATTCGGCGAAGAGGGAAAAGTGACAATTCGTGCGTCGGTGGGTTGGTCAGCTCCCGTGGAAAGCGGTATCGAGATGATGAACTCGCAGCAGTATCTGAAATTCCGCGACGACATGACGGAGGCTTTCGGTTCGCCCGCTCTCTCAGGCATACAGCGTGACCTTATCACCAAATATGGCATCGACACTGACTGGCGCGACGAGATGATCAAGTCAAACGCTCTTACCTACTCGATGGAAGCCGCAGTGCGTGGAGGCAGCGAGAAGTCGAATTATTTCCTTTCGCTGGGTCACTTTGACCAGGATGGTCTTATCGCCAAATCGGGTCTGCGCCGCGAGACTCTCCGCGCAAGCATCAACTCTGATGTCAAGCCCTGGCTCCGCGTTGGATTCAGCGGCAACATCGCTTACGAGAAGTATGAGACCAACTCGACTGCTTCCAAGGCCGGCAATTTCTACACCAACGGTCCTATCTTCCAGGCTTACTATGCTCTTCCCTACGAGTCTCCGTATCTCTATTCAATCGACGAGTCGGGCAATATCAATTTCGGCGAAAAAGCCAACTGGCTCAAGTATTCATTAGGCGGACAGCCCAATGCCAACTTCGTGTCGGCTCTCAATACCGGAAGCGCGAACCAGATTACCATCAATGCTTCACTCTTTGAGGAGCTTCGTCCGATAAAGGGTCTCGTGCTCCGCGCCCAGCAGGCTGCATACGCCTACGACAGCCGCAGTTCGACGAAGTGGAATGCAACCGAGGATTATGACCTTCCGATGGGTGGCCACACCAATTTCGGCCAGTACACGAACCGTCTGGCAGGCGAGTCGTTCGGCCGTCTCTACCAGTTCACTTACACCAACACTGCCGAATACTCTTCCAAGATTGCCGACAATCACGATTTCACTGTGCTCCTCGGCCAGGAATCAATCATCAACCGTACGAACTCTTTCGGTGTGTCAACTGAAGGTCAGCCCTCAAACGACCTCATGCTCATCACTAACGGTACGACTGTGACGATGGACAATATATCGCGTGCGATGGGTGAATATGTTGTGAATTCTTACTTCCTCAACGCTGACTATAACTTTGGCGAGCGCTACTATTTCAATGGTGCCATACGTCGCGACGGCTGCTCCAAGTTTGCGCCCCAGCACCGCTGGGCCACATTCTATGCCCTGGGTCTGATGTGGAATGCCAAGAACGAGTCATTCCTCAGCCCCGTCACATGGATCGACGCCCTTCAGGTACGTGCCAACTTCGGTACTGCAGGTAACTATTCCGGTCTGGGTGACTTCGAGTGGCACGGCGCTCTGGGCACGGGTCTGACATATAACGGCCAGCCCACGATGGGTATCGCATCGGCTTCGAATCCCGACCTGACCTGGGAGACAATCCAGCAGTTCAGCGCCGGCATCAACTACAGCTTGTTCAACCGCCGCCTCTACGGTACGGTCGACTATTATATCAAGGATACCAAGGATCTTATCCTCGACGTTCCCTACAGCTACACTACCGGCTGGTCGTCAAACATCACCAACGTAGGTTCGCTCCGCAACTCGGGTGTCGACTTCGAAATCGGTTCTGACATCTACCGCGACAAAGACTGGAACGTAGGCGTGAAAGTGAACTTCAACTACAACCACGCTGAGGTTGTTGAACTTTTCAACGGCCAGAACGAATACCGTCTTGACAACTACGGCCTTGTGTATGTGGTAGGTGAAAACCCCTTCCAGCTCAACTCAGTGCGCTATGCAGGTGTTGACAAGCGCGACGGTAAGTGTATGTGGTATGACAAGAACGGCAACCTCACCAAGGTGTACAACGCCGACGATGCTGTCAACCTCGGCAAGGCATGGCGTCCGTCATGGACCGGCGGCTTCGGCATCAATGCTTCATGGAAAGGTCTTGCGCTCCGCGCTGATTTCACTTGGGCTGCCGACAAGTATATCTACAACTGGGCTTACCAGCAGCTCGCATCGAACCTGTCGTTCACCCAGGGCAACCAGAGCGTCAAGATGCTTGACACCTGGACTCCCAACAACCCCAACGGCTCGATGCCTGCCATCACTGAGGCAATCCAGGGCGATACACGTTATCTTGAGAACTCTTCATACCTGCGTATGAAAAACCTCACTGTCAGCTACAACCTTCCCAAAAACTGGCTCAAGAAGGTCGACATGAGCGATGTCACTTTCCGCTTTACCGGACGTAACCTTCTGACGTTCACTTCAGATGAGTTCACCGGCATCGACCCCGAGTATGTTGGCAACGGTGTGCGTCTGCAATATCCCAATACCCGCCAATATGAGTTTGGTGTAGAAGTTTCATTCTAAATTTTGAGATGATTATTATGAAAAAGAAATATTTATCGATAATTGCGGGTGCTGCGGTAATGCTGTCGTCATGCGACATGGATACCGTGCAGCAGGGTGTGATCGACGACACCGAACCGCTTAATTTTGAATATGCGACAAACATGCGAAACAATGTGGTCTACTCCAACCTTCGCAGTATGTCGGTAGGCGCATGGGTGTACAATACCGAGCTTCAGCTCGACCAGTTCATCGGCATGTCGAACAATGGCGGCCGCGGCGGCAACATCGCCAACGGCTTCCTCAATTCATCAAATTCCGAGTTTTCAAGTCCCTACCAGTCGTGCTACTCGGTGATTTCGCGATGCAACTACCTGCTTCCCAAGTGTGAGGAACTCTTAGGTAAGGTAAATGAGTCGCAGGCCCGCGAGCTGCGCAAATATATCGCTGAGACAAAGTTCACAAGAGCCTACGCCTACTTCTATCTTCTCGACCACTATTGCAACACCAACGATGCTCAGACCAACGCTGAGAATTCACTCGGTCTGCAGATTGTGACTTTCTACGAGCCTACCGGCGACACTTCAAAGTATCCCGGACGTTCGTCGCTCAAGGCTTCAATCGAATTCATCGAACAGGATCTGAAAGACGCATTTGACGGTCTGGTAGAATATGAGACAACCGTAAGCGCCGGAATGTGCGTGGCAGGAGCCGAATATCTGTCATCGTATGCCGTAGCCGCTCTTCAGGCCCGTATGGCTCTCGCAATCGGTGACTACACAGCTGCAATGGAGAAATCACAGTATGTAATCGGCAACACCGCATACAAGCTCGCCACACTGGAAGGCTACGTGAACATGTGGCATGACGCGAATGTCGACGAGCTTATCTTCGCGCCATACGTCGATGCTAAAGAAATCAGCAACCAGCAGTCGTTCTCTACCTGCCAGGGCTACAATTACTGGTGGGCAGACCCCGCGCAGTGCGACTATATTCCTACTCAGGAATCGGTCTACAGCCTCATCGAATATGAGGATTCGGAGGGTTATATCAACGACGTGCGTTTCGTGGCATTCCTCGGTGGCGAGCCTTACGTGCTCAATGTGGAAGGCGGTCAGTCAAAAACCTACGTGTTCCAGAAATATCCCGGCAATCCCTTGCTCGACACCGGCACACCTATGTATGACAACACTCCGAAGCCCTTCCGTCTGAGCGAGCAGTATCTCATCCTTGCCGAGGCAGGCATATTGTCGGGCAAGCAGACCGAGGCTCAGAAAGCAATCAATGCGCTGGTAAAAGCCCGTATGATTTCGCCGGCCGACCAGCCTGAAATAACTCTGACAGGATCGGAACTCCTCGCGTTCATCCGCAGCGAGCGCTCGAAAGAGCTTATGGGTGAAGGTTTCCGTCTCAGCGACCTCCGCCGCTGGCAGCAGGGCTTCGACCGCAACCAGCCTTACACTCTCAACCCCGATGTCGCACAGACACGCTCAATCAACGGCCTCAACGTCGTATACACCAACGACGATTTCCGCTTTGTCTGGGCTATTCCTCAGGCTGAAATGGATATCAACCCCCATCTCAAGGGCCAGCAAAATCCCGGTTACGGTTATTAAATATTAAAACGATAAAGTTATGAAATTTAAATATTTTGCATTATTGTCGCTTGGTGCTCTGGCGGTCACATCGTGCTCCGATGATGACAACACGTTCAACACCGACAAAGACGTGACAGTAGAACTTGCTGAAGCTACCATACGCGTTTCAGAGGACCAGGCCTCTTCCACATCATACAACTATATCCCTGTTGTGGTCAATGGCAAAACCAACGGCCCGGTTCAAGTCACAATCGAGGTAATGCCTTATGGCGAAGAGCCCGCGGAGGCTGATGTCAACTACGTGTTCACATCGTACACTATCAACATTCCCGCAGGCGAGACTTCAGGCATGTTCCAGTATTATCCGAAAGGCAACGACGATATCAACAACGACCGCTCGTTTGAGGTCAAGATTGTCGACGTGAAAGGTGCCACAGTCGGAGCGCAGAACAACACCGTTGTCACTCTTGTCGACAACGAAGGTCTCATCCCGGTCTACTATTCAGGTCTCGCAGGAGCCTGGGATGCCGTGATGGAATCGACATACGATGGTCCGGTCGGCCAGTCGTTTGTAATTGTTACAGCTGAGGAAGGTGCCGCCGGATACGGAAAAGACGTGACACTCGTCGACTTCCCCGCCACCGGCATGCAGACCAGCGCAACATTCAGCATCGACGGCGTGACTCAGGAAATCTTCCTTTCGATACCTTCAGGCCAGACTCTGGGCCAGATGACCCATCCTACCTATGGCCTTGGCAAAGAATTGCTCTATCCCGTCAGCGGCAACTCCTACACCACCGCCGCCTACGATTTCATGCTCAAGTTCGGCTTCGACCTGAAATCGGGACAGTACATCCAGGATCCTGAATACAACTTCGGCATACTCGTTTCATTCAGTGCCGGAATGATGATGTACGACCAGTTCTCGGCCATGAATTTCATGCGCAATTAATCATTGCCAGAGAAGTCATATACTTTCCGGGGGGTATTAACCGCTGTTAATGCCCCCTGTTTTATCTTTTTAATAAGACCTGTTGTTTGAAATAAAATATTGTAAAAATGTACCGTATAAGATTATTTTTAATATCAGCAGTTTCTCTGTCTGCGCTCTCAGGATTGGCTCAGGGCAAGATTAATCTGGCCGGTAAAGCAGAACTGCGTGAAATCAACTCCGCTGCCTCGACAAAAGGCTCGGATGCGAAGCCGGCAATGATTGATGCAATCGTAACGCTCAACGAGGGCTGGGACAGAGAGATATTTGACCGGTTCGGCGCCGAGGATGTCACTGAAATATTTGAAAATGTGGTGACAGCGACAATACCGGCCGACCGCATCGAGGCGTTTGCCGAATGTGACTGCGTTTACTACGTCGAGTTCGGCAACAACTATAGGGCAATGATGGACTTCGCCCGTCCATCAGGCAATGTGACCGAAGTGCAGAGTGGTGTCGAGCATGGCGGTACCACCACTTCGTATACAGGAAAAGGCGTGGTCACCGGACTTATGGACCAGGGCATCGACCCCAACCACATCAACTTCACCGACGCCAACGGCACAAACCGCGTAAAACAGGCATTTGATTTCAATCGAAACATCAGTGCCACGACATCAATGTCCGTAAAGAGATTCACCACCGATGACAGCAGCGAGAGCCACGGCACCCACGTGGCAGGCATCATGGCCGGTTCATACACCGGAAACAGCGAATACACCTTCATGAACAGCAGCACCGACCGCTTCGCACAAAGCGCCACCGGCGATATGCCATATTACGGAGTAGCCACCGGCTCGGACATCGTCATGTGCTCAGGCTCGTTTACCAACGCCAACATCCTCAAAGGAGTGAAAGCCATCGTAGACTATGCCAAAGCCTCCGGCATGCCGGCCGTGGTCAATCTGTCGCTCGGCTCCAACAACGGCGCGCACGACGGCTCCGGCTCGCTCGAACAGAACATAGCGAAATACGCCAAAGATGCCGTGATATGCATCGCAGCCGGCAACGAGGGCGACTACGACATGTTTGTCGGCAAGAAATTCACCGAGGGGGACACCGAACTGAAAACAATCATCGTCGACGGCAAATCTTCAGGCATCGACATCTGGACCAACGGCACCGAACCCGTGACAGTTTCAATAGGTTTCTACACCTCGCTTACCCGCAAGTTCACACCGGTGGCAACCGTCACCGACGCCGGACAGTTTGAAACAGCCAACTCGTCATTCACATCATCGATGACCGGTGCATGCTACCTGTCGTCGGAAGTCGACAGGCTCAACAACCGCTACCACGTACTGGTCTCAGGCACATTCCAGCCCGGAACGAACAAAAACAGCGTTGCACTGGTCATTGAAGGCAAACCCGGACAGGAAGTATATGTCTACGGATTTGGTGATTTCTCCACCTCATTTACATCCAACCGCATTTCCGGATTCTCCGACGGCACCAACGACGGCACCATCAACGGACTTGCCTGCGCCCAAGGAGTCATCGCCGTAGGCTCATACAACAGCCGTACAACGTGGCCCACATTTGCCGGCGGCTATGCGTTCAACAACAGTTTCAAAGTCAACGCACTCAGCCCGTTCTCATCCTACGGATCAACCTATCAGGGAGTCTCGCTGCCCCACGTATGCGCACCCGGCGCCGCTATAATCTCCTCGCTCAACAGATATTATACATCAAACCTGTCGTCATCTTCAATCAATAATGCCACAACGGCCAAAGTAGTGCCGGCATCAGGAGCAACCAGCTACTGGGGCGAGATGCAGGGCACATCGATGGCATGCCCGTTTGTGTCAGGAGTAATAGCATTGTGGCTTGAAGCCGACCCCACCCTTACCGCCGACCGTATTATCGAAATATTCAAGTCAACATCAGAAAAACCGTCAGCTACCGACCCGCTCACAATCAAGCAATGGGGCGCCGGCAAGATTGATGCGCTTGCAGGAATAAAAAAAGTGCTCGACGACAAAGCAAGCGTCGGATCTATCTTCGCCGATGATGAGCGTAATTTCATACTCACCCCCGCCGATGGAGGCTATAACGTATATGTTGCCGGCGAATCGCACCTCACAGTTACAATTCATGATACAGCGGGCCGCACAGTTTTCATCGCTTCCGCCAACGGAAACACTGTCGATGTCGACACTTCGTCGCTTCATCCGGGCGTATATATCCTTGCAGCAGAAGGAAACACTCAGCGCCACACCGCCAAGATTGCAGTGAAGTAAGAAACAGAAACTGTGTCATCTAAGAGAACTTCTCAAAATTGCATAAACATACGTGCATAAATATGCAATACGGCAACAAAACGTAGCAGTTGCCGCATAAAATAAAACAACCGACGGCCGGTTCCGATTACAAGGGACCGGCCGTCAATATTTTCATACGCACAAGCCGCTATCCACCTATAATCAAGCAACTTACTTTGCGGATGAGCAACAATCGGCAGCAACGCGACCCGCTAAAATCCGGCCCAAAGTTATCTTTTGTTGAAAAACGCACACATTTCATCAACTAAGCAATTGAATGACAAAGGTTTACGTACCGCTATCCGTTTCTTGGTAAGAAACGGACGCGATTGATTGGGATAACGAATTGAA